>JBBRJU010000504.1:0-2747 GCA_038218895.1 Burkholderiales bacterium | reverse complement strand
GTTGCGCTCGATGGCGTTGCCGATCACCGCACCGGCCACGGCACCGAGCACACCACCGACGATGGAATCGCGCCGACCGCCGATCGACGAGCCGGCCACGGCCCCCACCACGCCGCCAGCGACGCCGCCGGTGCCGTTCTGGCTGCCATCGACAGTGACCGGACGCACGGCCAGCACGGTGGCGTCGACCACGGTCGACATGCGTTGGGCGTCCTGGCGGCTGATGACGTCGGGGCTGCTGGTGGCACAGCCTGCCAGGGCCAGCATGGCCGCCAGGGCCAGGGCAGAAGTGGAACGAAACATGGTAGATCCTTCGAGCGTGTGGCTGTACAACGGCGCGCGCCTGCCCACCGTTGACCTGAGCGCGATGCTGCGCGGCGCTGCCGGCTGGCAGGTTGCCGCCTGGTGAAGAAGCGTGAACGGCCGTGATGGCGCGCGCCAGGTGTCGAAGGTGCAGGGCGCAGCGTGCCGGCGATGCAACTGTCAGATCGACGCGTCAGAGGTCAACCCGTCAGCGGTCAGCGCGCCAGCAGCACTTGCACGGCGGTGACAGGCGCGGCGTCGTGCCCCCAGCTGGCGCGCAACCAGGTGGCCAGTGCGGCCAGGTCCTCATGCGGCAGGTCGTGCGGTGGCATGCCATAGGGCCGGGGGTTGCCGGCGGTGGCCGGTGCAAACCCGCCGCTGGTGACGGCCTGCACCAGGTTGGTGGCGTCGGGCAGGGTGACGATGGGGTTGCCGGCCAGCGCCGGGTAGGCACCTGCAGCGCCCTGGCCCTGCTGGCCATGGCAGCCCACGCAGTGGTCGGCATACAGCGCGCGGCCGCTGTCCAGCACCCGGCCGTCGCGTGGCGGCAGCGCGGCATGCGGGGGCGCCGCCTCGGGCCGGGGCGCCAGCGATTGCAGGTAGGCCACCATGGCCTGCAGGTCGGTATCCGTCAGGTGCTGGGTGCTGTCGGCCACCACCTCGGCCATCGGGCCCATCACCGCAGCCTGGTCCGACAAGCCGGTTTTCAGCAGCTGCACCAGCTCGCTGGCGCTGCGCCGGCCCACGGCCAGCTGCGCCGGGTCGGTCAATGAGGGCGCCTGCCAGCGCTGGCCGGGCAGGCTGCTGCCGCCGGCTTCCCCACCCAGTGCACCGCTGCCGCCCAGCATGTTGCGGCTGCCATGGCAGGCGCTGCAGTGGCCCAGACCGTCGACAAGGTAGGCACCGCGCTGCAGCGTGGCGGTGGCGGTGGCGGTGGCGGTGGCGGTGGCGGTGGGCGCCCGGACACCGCCCGCCTGCGGGCGGAAGAACAGCGCCCGCCATACCGCCAGTGCGGCCTGGCTGCCATAAGGCCAGCGCAGCGCATGCGGCTGGTTGGCCCGGGCCACCGACGGCAGGCTGCGCAGGTGGCCCCACAGGGCGTCGGCGTCGGCGCGGGTCACCAGGGTGAAGTGGGTGTAGGGGAAGGCCGGCACCAGCAGACGGCCGTCGGCGCTGCGGCCATGCCACAGCGCGCGGCGGAACTGGGCCGCTGTCCAGCCGCCCAGCCCGCTGGTGTCCGGTGTCAGGTTGCCGGCATAGACCGTGCCGAACGGCGTGGCGATGGCGCGCCCGCCGGCATAGGCAGCGCCGCCGCGCGCGGTGTGGCAGCCGGCGCAGTTGCCGGCCCGCGCCAGATAGGCACCGCGCGCCAGCGTGGCGGCGTCGGGCGGGGCAGCTGCGGGCGGGTCGGGCACCAGGGCGTGCTCGCCACGCAGGTTCAGCCACAGCACCAGCAGCGTCAGCGCCAGCAGCATGGCGGCCAGGCCCCCGGCGCGGCGCAGCAGCAGGTGGCGCCGGCTCATCGCGGCGGGTCATCCACGCTGCCGCAAGGCAGGGGCGCCGGGCCGGGTGCGCTGGCGTCGGCGTGTTGCTGTGCCGGCACCGGTTGGGCGGCCAGCCAGGTGGCCACGGCGCCCAGGTCGGCCGGTCCCAGGCGCTGGGCGATCTGGGCCATGCAGTCGGGCGCCTGGGCATGGCGCTGCTGGGTCTGCCAGGCGCCGAGCTGGGCAATCAGGTAGTCACGCGGCAGGCCCAGCAGGCCGGGCACGGCCGGCTGCACACCGCTGAGCCGGGCGCCGTGGCAGGCACTGCAGGCCGGTAGCCGCCGTGCAGCGTCGCCCTGCAGGGCCAGGGCCTGGCCACGGGCCAGCACCGCCGCCGGCGCGGGGCTGGGCGGCGCTGCAGCATGCGGCAGATCCAGCGCCGCAAAGTAGCCGGCCATCTCGCGCAGGTAAGCATCGGTCTGCTGGCCCAGCAGCTGCGCCATGGTGGCGTTCTGGCGCCGGCCGTCGCGGAAATGCAGCAGCTGCTGGTACAGGTAGCCGGTCGGCTTGCCGGCAATGCGCGGCAGGTAGCCTTCACGGCCGGCGCGACCCTGGGCGCCATGGCAGGCCATGCAAGGCTGCAGGCGCTGGGCCAGGGTGTCGGGCACCTGCAGTGCTGCCGGGCGGTCGGCCGCCTGGGTGGGTGGCCCCGCCAGTGCGCTGGTCGGTGCGCCGGCCAGTGTGCCAACCAGTGCGCCGGCCACTGCCAGCGCCCATGCGCCGCGCATCAACCGTGCAGCCGGCTCGAGCGTGGCACGCTGGCCAGCAAGAACTCCATCTGGTCGGCGACGATGCGCCGGCCACGCAGGATCATGTCTTCATGCAGGCTGGGCGTGTAGGGCAGATAGAGCAGGCTCATGTTCGTTTCTTTGGGCAGGCGGTTGCCCTTGCGGCCGTTGC
>JBBRJU010000503.1:0-2748 GCA_038218895.1 Burkholderiales bacterium | reverse complement strand
GATGCAGATGCAGATGCAGATGCTGATGCAGATGCTGATGCGGATGCGGGTGCGGGTGCGGGTGCGGGTGCGGGTGCGGGTGCGGGTGCGGGTGCGGGTGCGGGTGCGGGTGCGACGCTGTGCCACACGATGCCCAGCAGATCACGCTTGCCCAGAGGCACCCGCAGCAGCGTGCCGGGCGGCAGCGGCTGTGCACTGCTGTAGTGCAGCGCGCCGGTCAATCCGCTGTGCTGCGGCGCTTCCACCGCGACCGCCAGCGTGACCGTGCTCACCGCAGTGCAGCCCCGATTGGCGGGGGTTTTTTCGTCTTCACATCAAGAACCGGCGTTAAGTCGATGATTGAAAACGAGTTTTTCAACTGTCCCCGGCTTCTGTGGATAACTTTGTGGGAAAGCTGCCGATGGCGGCGCTAAGTGCTTGATCCGGCAAGCCTTCAGCCGGGTTGCCCAAGTTTTTGGCAGTTTGGAAAAAATGTTCTACATCAACCACTTGGCACGAATTTCCACGAAATTCAATGCTGCGCTGCACATTCTTGACCGGTGATTTGTCGCGCGCCGGTTTTTGGGGATAAGTCAAGCCCTGAGCGTGCACTCACCCTCTCCGGGCATCCCCCAACTAGGCAGGTCTGTCAACCTGCCACCACACCGTGGCGCAGCGTGGGCGAATGGGCGTGCACCGCCTCCACCAGCGCCTGCACATGGTCCAGCGGGGTGTGCTGGTTGATGCCGTGGCCCAGGTTGAAGATGTGGCCGCCCCAGCGCCCGTCGGCACGCTGCGGGTCGCCAAAACTGTCGAGCACGGCACGCGCCTCGGCGGCCACGGCCTCGGGCGTGGAAAACAGCACCATCGGGTCGAGGTTGCCCTGCAGGGCCACGCGGTCGTCAACCCGGTGGCGGGCTTCGCCCAGGTCGCAGGTCCAGTCCAGGCCGACCACGTCGGCGCCGGTGCCGGCGATCTGTTCCAGCCACAGGCCACCGCCCTTGGTGAACACGATGGCCGGGATGCGCTGGCCGTTGTGCTCCCGCTTGAGCTGGTTCATCACGCGCTGGGTGTAGGCCAGGCTGAACTGGTGGAAGGCGCGGTGCTCCATCACGCCGCCCCAGGAATCGAACACCATCACCGCCTGGGCGCCGGCCTCGATCTGGGCATTGAGGTAGGCGGCCACCGCATCGGCATTGATGGCCAGGATGCGGTGCATCAGGTCGGGGCGGGAAGACAGCATGGTCTTGACCAGGCGGTAGTCGTCCGAGCCACCCCCTTCGACCATGTAACAGGCCAGCGTCCAGGGGCTGCCGGAGAAGCCGATCAACGGCACGCGGCCGACCCGACGCCCCTGGGTGTCGGTCGTTTCCAGGGCCCTGCGGATCGAGGTGACGGCGTCGAACACATAGCGCAGCTTGTCCAGGTCGGGCACGGCCAGCTTGGCCACGTCGGCCTCGCTGCGCAGCGGGTGGGCAAACTTCGGGCCCTCGCCCGCACCGAAGCTCAGGCCCAGGCCCATGGCGTCGGGCACGGTCAAGATGTCGGAGAACAGGATCGCCGCATCCAGCTGGTAGCGGTCCAGCGGCTGCAGGGTCACCTCGGTGGCGTAGTGCGGGTTGGTGGCCAGGCCCATGAAGCTGTTGCCCGCCGCCACCCGCGTGGCCTTGTACTCGGGCAGGTAGCGTCCGGCCTGGCGCATCAGCCAGATGGGGGTGTGGGTGGTGGGCTGGCGCAGGCAAGCCCGCAGGAAGGTGTCGTTTTGCAGCGGTGCGTTCATCCCCGGATTATGGGCGGCGCACCGGCCGCCCAATGGCGCGCGGCACCCGTGCAACTACCAGCGCCGTTGCGCCAGGGCGGCTTGCGGCGTGCGCCCTGCCAGCCAGTCGTCGACCACCGCGTCGCTGGCCGGTGTCTGCGCCGCCGCCCACAGCACATCGGGCGGCAGCACGCGGGTGCCGGGCGCGGCCTGCGGCAGCACCAGCGCCAGGCGCACGGCGACCCGGGCCACGGTGTCGTTGCGCACCGGCTGGTCGCCTTGCGGCACCATCCAGTGCAACTGGCCCAACATCCAGCGCGCCAGCCGCGCCGGCGCGCTGCCGGGCGCATCTGCGGCCATCCCGGCCTGGGCCGCGCGCATGAACACCAGGTGCACAAAACCAAGCGCCGCCACAGCGGCTTCGTCCAGCGTGGCCAGGCCGGCCTTCAGCGCCTGCGGCAGCAGGCCGGGCGCATGCGGCACCACCACCACCAGGGCAGTGACACCCAGACCGCGCAGTTGTGCGGCCAGGGCCAGCAGCTGCGCGGGCTGCGGCTGGCCGAGAGCTGCCTCGCGCCCATTGGCATGGCGCGCACGGTCGAACACGATCACTGCAGTGTCGGGCCGGAAGCCGGCCCAGTCGACGTCGGCCAGCGGCGCCAGGCCGCGCAGGGCCACCCGCAGCGGTTGCACCGTCCACACGCCCACGGCCTGGAAGCGCCGCCCGGCCAGCAGCCGCTCCACCACGCGCGACCCCAGCGCCCCACCACCACCCAGCACCAGCACCCGTGGCGACAGCTGCAGCAGCGCCCCGGCCGCTGCGGCGCTGGGCCTGGCGGCAGCGGCCAGGGCCTGCGCGGGGTCGGTCATTGGCAGACGTTGGTTCTAAGTGGCCCGAAGGCCGGGTTCAGCGCCAACGCCCCCTTTCAAACCGTGCATGCGGATTTCCCGCACACGGCTTACCGGTGGTCTGTCGGCTCGCCGCATTGCGCAGCTTCCCGCTTCGGAGA
>JBBRJU010000502.1:0-2755 GCA_038218895.1 Burkholderiales bacterium | reverse complement strand
AGCCCGCCGGCATAGCCGGTGAGTGACCCGTCGCGCCCCAGCACCCGGTGGCAGGGCACCAGCACCGACACCGGGTTGCGGCCGATGGCGGCGCCGGCCGCGCGCACGGCGGCCGGCGATCCGGCGGAGCTGGCGATCTGGCCGTAGGTGCTGGTGGCACCGCGCGGCAGCGCGATCAGGGCCTGCCACACCGCTTGCTGGAACGGCGTGCCGTGCAGGTCCAGCGGCAGGCCGCGCAGCGGCTCGGCCGCACCGCTGAAGTAGGCCCGCAGCGCCCGGGCGGCCGCCTGCAGGTGCGGGTGTGCGGGGTCAACCGGTGCGGCCAGCGGCCCGGGGTGGTGGGCCTGGCCGTCGAACCACAGGCCGGCCAGGCCGGTGGCGGTGGCGGCGGCGGTCATCGCGCCGAGCGGGGTGTCGATGCGGGCCTGGGCCTGCAGTGGCGGGGGCATGGTCATGGGGCTTCCGTGGGAGGTTCCAGTGGGTGGTCCAGCGGGTGTTTCAGCGGGTGCTCCAACGCCAGCCAGAGCTTGAACACCGCATAACCGCGCCAGGGCCGCCAGGCCTCGGCGGCAGCCAGGCCGGCGGCGGGGTCGCGGGTGGCGGCGGTCTGCCCCAGCGCCTTCAACAGGGCGATGTCGGCTGCCGGCCAGGCATCGGGCCAGCCCAGGGTGCGCAGTGCGATCAGCTGCGCGCTCCAGTCGCCGATGCCCGGCAGGGCGGTGAGTGTGGCCAGGGTGGTGGGCAGGTCGGCGCCAGGCTGCAGCTGCAGCTGGCCGTTGGCCACCGCCTGGGCCAGGCCCTGCAGCGCCCGCACCCGCTGGCGCACGATGCCCAGGGTGCCGATGTCGGCGGGGTCGGCTGCGGCCAGCACCTGTGCGCTGGGGAACAGCCGGTCCAGGCCCGGAAAGGGTGTGTCGACCGGCGCACCGAAGCGCTGCACCAGGCGCTGGCACAGCGTGCGGGCTGCGGCCACGCTGACCTGCTGGCCCAGCACCACCCGCACCGCCGTCTCGAAGCCACACCAGCTGCCGGGCAGGCGCACGCCTAGCCGTGCCGGGCCGGGCACGCTGGCCAGTACCGGGTCGATGGCGGCGGGGTCAGCGTCCAGGTCGAAGGCATGGCGGGCGCGCTGCAGCAGTGCGCCAAGCGCCGGCCGCAGCGTGGGTGCTGCGGCCAGGTGCAGCTCGCAGCGCTCAGGCAGGAAGCGCGCTTCGATCCAGCCGGCCAGCACCTGGCCCTGGTGCTGCAGCGCCAGCGTGCGGCGCAGGCTGAGCCCAGGCAACTGCACCTGCTCCTGGCCGGGCACGGCGCGGCGGGCGATGAAGCCCAGCATGCCGTCCAGGTCGTAGGGGGGTCGCCAGGCCAGCTTCAGCGCGCCGGGCTCGGCTGCGCCTGCGCGCCGCAGTGCGCTGGGGCTGAGCCGGTAGCGCTGGGCGAATGCGGCGTTGAAGCGCCGCAGGCTGCCAAAGCCGGTGGCCAGCGCCACCTCGGTAACCGGCAGCGTGGTGTCAGTCAGCAACCGCTTGGCCAGCAGCAGCCGCTGGGTGGCCAGCCAGGCCACCGGCGTGACGCCATGGCGCTTGGCGAAGATGCGGCGCAGGTGCCGGTCGGTCACGCCCAGGCGGGCGGCGATGGTGGGCAGCAGCGGGTCTTGCCCCGCATGGGCGGCCTGGGCCAGCCAGCGTGCCGCCTGGTCGGCCAGCACGCCAGATGAATCAGTGAACGACAGGCCGGGCGCCAGCTCGGGCCGGCAGCGCAGGCAGGGGCGGAAGCCCTGCGTCTCGGCGAGCGCGGCATTGGCGAAGAAGCGGCAGTTCTCGCGCTTGGGTGGCTTCACCCGGCACACCGGCCGGCAATAGATGCCGGTGGAGGTGACACCGATGAACAGGCGGCCGTCGAAGCGTGCATCATGGGCGCGCAGCGCCTGGTAGGCGGCGTCGTCGTGCAGGGTGTTCGGTGCTGAACCGGGACTGGGCATGCCGCCATCATAGGCAACGCCCGGCGGCTGACTCGCCGTTTTCGGACCTGTGCCTTCCGTCTTGGTGCAAGGCGGTCAACCGGGCGTCGGCAATCCTTAGAATGAATTCATCCCACCCAACGGAAAGCCACCCCCCATGCAAGTCCCAGCGTCGGTCTTCAAGGCCTATGACATCCGCGGCATCGTCGGCAAGGGCATCGACGAGAACTTCGCAGAGCACCTGGGCCGCGCCTTTGGCAGTGAAGCCAGGCTGACCGGCCAGAAGGCGGTGGTGGTGGGCCGTGACGGCCGCCTGTCGGGCCCCGGCCTGGTGGCCGCGCTGGTTCGCGGGCTGAAGTCGACCGGCCTGGACGTGGTGGACATCGGCGCGGTGACCACGCCGATGCTGTACTACGTGGCTGCCACCCGCGGTGCACATGGTTGCAACTCGGGCATCCAGGTCACCGGCAGCCACAACCCGAAGAACTACAACGGCTTCAAGATGGTGATGGCCAGCCGCGCCATCTACGGCGAGGAAATCCAGCGCCTGCGCCAGCGCATGCAAAGCGAGACCTATGCCCGCGGCAAGGGGCGCAGCGCCACGATGGACATCGTGCCCGAGTACAGCGCCCGCATCGTCAACGACGCCAAGCTGGCCCGGCCGATGAAGATCGTGGTCGATTCGGGCAACGGCATCCCCGGCGCCACCGCGCCCGGCATCCTGAAGGCGCTGGGCTGCGAGGTGATCGACCTCTACAGCGCGGTGGACGGTGACTTTCCCAACCACCACCCCGACCC
>JBBRJU010000501.1:0-2763 GCA_038218895.1 Burkholderiales bacterium | reverse complement strand
GGATGACCATGCGGTTGTGGCAGGCGCGCAGCAGGCCCTGGTGGAAGCGCAGGTCATGGGTGACGTAATCGCCGCCCAGCTCGATGGCAGCCTGCATGCCGGCATAGGCTGCCTCGATGTTGATGATGTCGTCTGCGGTGGCGCGCTCGGCGGCCAGGCGCACGGCAGCGGGCTCGACCACCCGGCGCAGCTCTTGCAGATCCCGCAGGAACTCGCGGGTGAAGCCGATCTTGCTCTGCCACACCACCACGTCGGGGTCAAACCAGTTCCAGTGGTCTTCCTGCAACACCCGGGTGCCCAGCTTGGGACCGGTGATCAGCAGCCCCTTGGCCACCAGGCTCTTCACCGCCTCGCGGATGACGGTGCGGCTGACGCCCAGGGTCTCGCACAGCATCGGCTCGGGCGGCAGCGCCGCGCCCACGGCATAGCGCCCGCTGACGATGTCTTCGCCCAGCAGGTCGACGGTGTTGCCGTGCACGTTCTTGATCATGAGGGGCCGAATGGGTACGAGACGCGCAACCGTTCAGGCGCGCACGAAGGCGGTGACCAGCGGGTCGAGCCCGACCTGCCGGCTCCAGTGGCCGTGCAGCGCGGGGTTGAAGGTGGCGCCGGCGGGCAGGGTGTCGGCCGAGAAAAAATGCTGGCCGGGGCCGAAGATCCGGCTGCTGCCGTCCTGCAGGCCGATTTCCATCTGGCCGCCGAGGATGAACACCCACTGCGGGTCAGCGCTGCAATGGAATGCGCTGCGAAAGCCCACCGGGCTGTGGCGCAGCTGCAGGCCGCCACTGGGCATCAGCGGCGACAGCATGGACTGGGGCTGGCCTTCGCTCAGGGCGATCGGCTGCGCGTGGAAGCGGGCACGGCCGTCGGCGTCGGTACACAGGATGACCTGGGTGAACTGGGTGAACTCTGCAGACATGGGGTGGATTGTCTTGGTCAGGGTGTGGTCGTGGTGGTGTTGTCGGTGGTGTTGTCGGTGGCGGTGGTGGCGGTGGTAATGGTGGTGCTGGTGCTGGTGCTGGTGCTGGTGGCGCGCAGCCGCGCCAGCGCGGCGGCCACCACCGCTGCGGTGGATGGCGAGATGTCCAGCGTGATGGCGGCCTCGTCGGCCGCTGGTGGTTCTAGCGTGGCCAGCTGGCTGTCGAGCAGGCTGGCCGGCATATAGTGGCCGCTGCGCGCCTGCAGGCGCTGGCGCAGCAGCACGGCGCTGCCCTGCAGGTACACGAACAGCAGGCCCGGGCACGCAGCGCGCAGGCCGTCACGGTAGCTGCGCTTGAGCGCGGAACACGACACCACCAGCCCCACGCCGGCGGCCCGGGCCTGGCCCAGCCGGCGGCCGATCTCGGCCAGCCAGCCGGCGCGGTCGGCATCTGTCAGTGCCATGCCAGCGGCCATGCGGGCCACGTTGGGCGGCGGGTGCAGCACATCCCCTTCGATGAAGGCATGGCCCAGGGCCTGTGCCAGTTGCTGCCCCACCGACGACTTGCCACAACCGCTGACACCCATCACCACCAGCTGGCGTGGCGGCATCGGCAGGCGCGCGGCGTCGGCGGCAGTCACAGCCGTTGGCCGCCCTGCCCATCGAAGACATGGGCCTTGGCGGCGTCGATGGCCAGGTGCACGGTGTCGCCCGGCCGGGCGGCGGTGCGGCCGTGCAGCACCAGGGTGATGGGCTGGCTCTGCTTGCCGTGGTCGACCTGCAGCAGCAGCTCTGTCTCGGCACCGGTGGGCTCGACCACCACCACCTGGGCCGGGATGCCGGTTGCCGCCAGTGTGAGATCACCGGGTCGGATGCCGTAGTGCACCTGCTGGCCGTGCCGGCCACTGTCCAGGCCCGAGACCGGCCACAGCGCACCCAGTGCGGCCACGGCGGCCTGCCCGCCTTCTTTCTGCAGCAGGCCCTCGAACACGTTCATCGCCGGCGAGCCGATGAACTGTGCCACGAACAGGTTGCCTGGCCGGTCGTACAGGTCGAGCGGGGTGCCGATCTGCTCGATGATGCCGTCGTGCATGACCACGATGCGGTCGGCCATGGTCATGGCCTCGATCTGGTCATGCGTGACATAGACGGTGGTGGTCTTCAGCCGCTGGTGCAGGGCCTTGATCTCGGCACGCATGGCCACCCGCAGCTTGGCGTCGAGGTTGGAGAGCGGTTCGTCGAACAGGAACACCTTGGGGTCGCGCACGATGGCGCGGCCCATGGCCACGCGCTGGCGCTGGCCGCCCGACAGCTCCTTGGGAAAGCGGTCGAGCAACGGCCCCAGGTTGAGGATGCGGGCGGCGTTGTCCACCCGATCGGCGGTGAGCCTGGCGTCGGCCTTGCGCAGCTTCAGGCTGAAGGCCATGTTGTCGCGCACCGTCATGTGCGGGTAGAGCGCATAGCTCTGGAACACCATCGCGATGTCGCGGTCCTTGCTCTCCAGGTCATTGACCACCTTGTCGTCGATCAGGATCTGGCCGGCGGTGATCTCCTCCAGCCCGGCCAGCATGCGCAGCAGCGTGCTCTTGCCGCAGCCGCTGGGGCCGACCAGCACGACGAATTCACCGTCGGCGATGTCGAAGCCGATGCCATGGATGACCTTGACCGGGCCGTAGGCCTTTTCGATGTTGCGGAACGAGACGGTTGCCATGTCGGGCCTTGTTCTCAGCGCCAGAGACGCGTGCGTGTGTTGGCAAGTCGGCGCGGCGGAACCGGCTTTGCCGGGCCGCCGGGGCCGCCCCCGTGAGGGGGAGCGGCGAAGCCGCAATGGGGGTGGGTCATGA
>JBBRJU010000500.1:0-2769 GCA_038218895.1 Burkholderiales bacterium | reverse complement strand
CAAGGCGGTCAAGAACGCCAGTGGCCCGTTGCAGGGGCCCTGGGACCATGTGTTGTCGGCGATGAAGCTCCAAGGCACTGGCACGGGCAACCAGGCAAGCGAGGCGATCGAGCAGCTGATGGCGCAATCGCGCACCGCGTTGCGCGACAGCCGCGCGAGCAGCGTGAAGGCGGCGCAGGCGATGATTGACAGTTATGCCGCGTTGGTCAGCGGCGTGTTGATCGGCATGTCCGAAGGGATGGCGCAGGGCGGCTCGGAGGCCCCGGGCGAAGGACGTGCGCGCAAGAAGTGAAGCCGTGCCCCCGGGCGCCGCGCGCGCGGGCCGGTGACAGACGCCGCCCAGCACTGCGACCCTGCGATTACAAGGGCATGGCCGCCGTGGCGGGAGTCTATTCGTCGCTGGCGGCCAGCCGGGCGGTGCTTATGGCCGATACCGCCAACCGGTTTGTGGCCACCGGGTTGACCCATATTGGTTCGGCCTGGGGCACCACCGCAGCTACGCTGGGAGGACTCGATGTGGCCTGCTACCACTGCTTGCCATCGCGTTGGCGTCGAGGCCGGCCTTGCCCGGTCGGTCCGGGACAGGGCTGCGTCGCATCAGAGGAAACGTGACACGAATCCGGGAAGGGCCGCGCGCACCGCGCCCCAGGTGCGCCAGGCCAGCAACCCGCGGCGCGACCAGCGCAATACGACGGCCGGGCGCAACACGATGACGATGCCGACTGCCGCGGCCACTGCCAGTGGATATTGCAGCGCGAACTGCCTGCACTGGGCGAACCAGTCGGCCAGCCGGTCGCCGACATGCAGCGCACGGGAAACCGGTTGCACCTGAACTGCCAGTGTCCGGCGTTGCTGATCGATGCGCTCGAGCAGGCGCCCGCGCTGCAGCTCCAGGTCAATCAGGCGTTGTTGCATGGGCAGAGGCTTGCTTGAGCTGGCGCAGGTCTTCGCGCAATTGGCCCAGGCTGGCCTCGAAAGGCGAATCGGACCGCTGCACCATCTGCATCAGGGCGCGGTAGGCCAGCGCCGCGCACACCAGAAAGACCGCGGCAAAGACGCCCAGCACGCCCAGACGCAACTCCCACAGCCACAACGTGATCAGGGCCACGACCAGCAGTGTGGCGATGGTGATGGTGACCATCAGGGCCTGGACCAGCAGCAGCATGCGCATGATGCGCAGCTTCTCGACCTCGACCTCATTGCCCAGCAACTCCATGCGGGTCTGCAGCACGGCCGTCAGCGTGACGGACAGGTTTTGCAGACTGGCAAAAAAAACCTTGTCGTGCTCCCTGCGTAGACATGGTGTCGTAGCCCGCTGGCACTGGACGGCGCCGGGGTCTCAGCGGCGGCCGATGATCAGGCCCACCAGCAAGCCGACGCCGGCAGCAACGCCGATAGCGGTCCAGGGCGACTCGTGCACGTAGGTGTCGGTGGCGCGCGCGGCGGAGCGGGTCTTGGCAACCAGCGCGGCTTCGGCGTCGCCCAACCGCAGCTTGGCGCCTTGCAGGCGTTCCTGGATACGTGCACGCAAGGTCGCAACCTTCTCGCCCGCCTGGTCGGCCGTGGCATGCAGAATGTCTTCCGCGTCGGCGATCACCGTTTTCATGTCGGTGACCAGCTTCTGTTGTTCGTTGATGGCGGATTGCTGTGTTTCCATCGCAATGACTCCTGGTTGGTTGCGGTCCGATAAGGGTACCAGATTCGGCTCGGTGCGAGGCATGTCACTCGACGCGACGGGGCATCGTACGACCGGCTCGCAGTGCCAGCTCCATGCTGCCACGCTCCTTTGCAGTGCCATTTGCGCCAACGCAGGGAAAGCCGCAATCGGCGGCCACCCGGTCACTTGCGGGTGCCGCCCCAGAAGGTCAGGCCGCCCAGCAGCGCGAAACACAGGCCAACCCAGGACAGGCGTGCAAAACCCAGGCTGGCGCTGGCGGCACCGCCGAGCGCCGCGCCCAGAGCGGTGCCGAAATACAGCATCGACGTATTCAGGCTGAACAACACCGGCGCCTGGCGCATCGAGACACCGGCCAGTCGGGCCTGGGTCGGGGCCATCATGCCAAATCCGGCGGTGCCCCAGGCCATGAACACGGCCACCATCGCCAGGTATGACCCCGCCGTCAGCGGCACCAGCAGCATCATCAAGGACAACACAGCCAGCTGGCAGCGCAAGGTGCGCATGGCACCGAAGCGGTCGTTTGCCCAGCCACCGGTCAGCGTGCCGGTGACACCCGCCAGTCCGAAGAACATCAGTGTCAGTGACAACATCTCCGGGCTCATCGGATTGAGCGCCTGCAGCACCGGCCCGGAATACGAAAACACGGTGAAGATCGCGCTGAAATACAGCAGCGTCAGGCCGAGGCTGCGCAAAACCTCCCCCTGGCGCAGCACCTCGCCCAGGCCGTTGAAGGTGGCTCCGGGCGCATCGACATGGCGCGGCATCCGGTGCGACACCAGGGCCAGCATCAGCAGCGCACAGATTGCGATGGCCAGGGTCGGCATGCGCCAGCCGAAGCGCAGGCCGAGCCACGCGCCCAGCGGCAGGCCGATCACGTAACTCAGGCTCATGCCCAGAAACGTCACCGACAAGGCCTTGCCGCGCAGCGCCGGCTCGACGATGGCCACCGCGATACTGGCGGCGATCGGCGTGAAGACGGCGCCCACGCCCATCAGCACCCGACCCAGCAGCAGGGTCTGCAGGTCGGGTGCCCAGGCGCACACCAACAGTCCGCCAGCAAACAGAACCAGCGCCAGTTGCAGTGCCGAGCG
>JBBRJU010000499.1:0-2779 GCA_038218895.1 Burkholderiales bacterium | reverse complement strand
AGCCCCACCACGGCGGCGCATGTGGCCAGCGAATTCGGCCCCGGCCTGCTGGTGCTCGATGGCGGCAGTTGCCCGGTGGGCATTGAATCCACCATCGTCGACTGCAGCCGCAGCCGGCCGGTGCTGCTGCGGCCTGGCCTGCTCACCCGCGCCGCGCTGGAGGCCGCGCTCGGCGAGCCGCTGCACGCCGCCGACGCCGGCGCACCGCGCGCGCCGGGCACACTGGCAGCGCACTATGCGCCGCGGGCCCGACTGCGGCTGCGGCCCCCAGCCGACCTGGCAGCCGCGCTTGACAAACCGGCAACGTGGCCGGCGGGGCTGGCGGTATATTCCCGGCGGCCGATGGGCACTGCAGGTGGGTGCCTGTGGCGGCCGATGCCGGGCGACGCAGCCGCTGCGGCGCAAGACCTGTTTGCCGCGCTGCGGCACCTGGACGACGGCGGTGCGACCGAGATCTGGGTCGAGCAGCCGCCAGCCGAACCGGCCTGGGAAGGGGTCCTCGACCGCCTGCGCCGCGCCGCCAGCGCCTGAATTGCCGCGACTGCATGACCGCACCTGCATGACCGCACCTGCATCACCGCTCCTGCATGACCGCTCCCGAATCACCGACCTGAACCGCCGAACCCGCATCGTCGAACCCGACTCCGCCGACCCCTTTTGCTTTGCTGATGGACTGTTGATGACCCTTCTTCGTGATCTGCGCCGCTGCGGCGCGCAAGTGCTGGCGCCGCTGTTGGCCGTGGCGGCCCTGTTGTCGGCCTGCGGTGGCGGCACCGAACAGGTGCAATCCTTCGTGCCGGCCCGCCTGCTGGTGCTGGGCGACGAGGCCAGCGTCATCGTCGACAACGGCACAGCCGACGGCTTCAAGTACAGCATCAACGACCGCCGCGGCAGCACCACCGGCAAGTGCCTGCTGCAGCCCACCTTCAACCAGCAGGTCGCCGCCTACTACGGCATGGTGTTCGCCGAGTGCAACCCGACAGCGGCAACGCCCAAAGCCTTCATCCATGCACAAGTGGGCGCGCAGGCGGGCAGCGCGACGAACGGGCTGCAGGCGCAGGTGGCCGGCATCACGGGCCTCGGCAGCACCGACATGGTGACGGTGATGATCGGAACCAACGACATGGTCAGCATGTACGAGCAGGTGCGCGGCGGCACGCTCACCGAAGCGCAGGCGCTGGCCGCCACGGAAGCTGCCGGCCGCGCGGCGGCGACCGCGATCAATGGCATCCTGGCCAGCGGTGCCCGGGCGCTGGTCTTCACCGCCCCCGACCTGTCGCTGTCGCCTTATGGCAAAGCGCAGGAACTGGTCCGCCCTGGGGCCAAGGCGCTGCTGAAGCGCCTGGCGGCGGGCACGGACGGGATCGGCGGCTTCAATGGTGCGCTGCGCATCAACATCAGCCCGGTGGATGGCCGCTTGTGGGGCCTGATCCTGGTCGACGACACCGTGTCGGTCATGGCGGAGTTCCCGCGCTCCTACCTCAGCGCCCCGGCCAATGCCGTCGATGCGGCTTGCAACAGCGCGTCGGCTGTCAGCTGCCAGCTGACAGACGACACGGCCAGCAGCACCATGGTCTCTGGCGCATCCACCAACACCCATTTGTGGGCCAGCGACCGCCACCTGGGCCCGGCGGCGCATGTGCAGATCGGCTCCCAGGCGCTGTCACGCGCCATCAACAACCCGTTCTAGCCAGCACCAGCGGGCGCCAGAACCGCCTGGCGGGACGCGCAGATGGGGTGCCGGGCCCACGACAGCCAACACGGCAGCCAGGGCCCGGCTCCGCCACTACACTCGCCAGCCGCATGACGCCGCCCACCCTGCTCGCCCTGGACACCGCCACCGACCGGCTGGCCGTGGGCCTGCTGGCGCCCGGTGTGCGCCTGGCGGTCAATGAAGCCGGCGGTGCACTGGCCTCGGCCCGGCTGATCCCGCTGCTGATGGGCTTGCTGCGTGGTGCCGGGCTGGCCATGCCCCAGGTGCAGGCGGTGGCTTTCGGCCAGGGGCCGGGCGCCTTCACCGGGCTGCGCACCGCCTGTGCAGTCGCCCAGGGGCTGGCGTTTGCGCACGACACACCGGTGCTGCCGGTCGACAGCCTGCTGATCGTGGCCGACGACGCCCGGCTGCAGGCCGACGCCGCCGACCGTGACGGCATCTGGTGGGTGGCCACCGATGCCCGCATGGACGAGGTGTACGCCGCCGCCTACCACCATGGGCCCGGCGGCTGGGCACCGCTGGTGGCGCCGCAGCTCTACACCCTGGGTGCGCTGGCCGATGCCTGGCGGGCCGCGCCACCGCGCTGCGTGGCCGGCAGCGCCATCGATGCCTTCGGTGACCGGCTGCCCTGGGGCCAGGCCCGGCTGTGGCCGCACACGCAGGACCGCGCCGCCGCGCTGTTGCGGCTGGCCGAAGCCGCCTGGACGGCCGGCGCCAGCGTGGCGGCCGACGCCGCATTGCCGCTGTACCTGCGCGACAAGGTGGCCCAGACCACAGCCGAGCGCCAGGCCGTGCGGGACGCCGGGGACTCTGCATGACCCACCGTGCGCCGACGCGGTGGAACGGGCCGGGCGCCGGACCGCTCCCCAGCTGGTCACCAGGCCGGCGCGCCATTCCATCGCGGGATCGGCCGACAGCCCGGTGGGCCGAGCGGCAGCCATGACCCTGCCCAGCCGCCATGGCACGCCATCGGCCTGGCACCGGGCCATGGCCGCCAGCGATCTGCCCGAGGTGCTGGCGCTGGAGGTCGCGGCTTACAGCTTCCCGTGGTCGCAGGGCAATTTC
>JBBRJU010000498.1:0-2780 GCA_038218895.1 Burkholderiales bacterium | reverse complement strand
CTCCGGCGTGGTGCGCGCGCATGAAGAAGCCCGGCAGCGCGGCCTGCACCTGGTCATCGGCGCGCAAATGCAGCTCTCGCCCCACCCGGGCGGTGACGGTGTGGTGCTGGCTGCGCACGGCCCGCCGCAACTGGTGCTGCTGGCGCAGACGCGGCGCGGCTACGGCAACCTGTCGCAGTGGATCAGCGTGGCCCGGCGGCGTGCGCCCAAGGGCCAGTACCTGGCCCACGCCAGTGATGTCGAGGGCAGGGTGCCGCATGCGCCCTTCCTGGCCGGCTTGCCGGGCTGCTTTGCCATCCTGCTACCGCAGCCGGGCCAGCCGTTTGAATCGCTGTTCGCCCAGGCGATGTGGCTCAAGACCTGGTTCGGGCCCGACCGCTGCGCCATCGCGGTTGAACTGCTGGGCCGCCCGCACGACGCCCAGCGCCTGGCCCAGTTGCCGCGCGTGGCCGCACTCACCGGGCTGCCGCTGGTGGCCTGTGGTGATGTGCTGATGCATGCCCGCTCGCGCAAGCCGCTGCAAGATGTCCTGACGGCCACCCGCCTGGGCTGCACCGTGGCGCAGGCCGGCCTGGCGCTGGCGCCCAATGCCGAGGCGCATTTGCGCTCTTGCCAGCGCCTGGCCCGGCTGCATGCGCCGGCCTGGCTGGCGGCCAGCGTGGCCATTGCGGCGGGCTGCAGCTTCTCGCTGGCCGAGCTGCGCTATGAATATCCCGAGGAGATCGTGCCGGCCGGCCACAGCCCCACCAGCTGGCTGCGCGTGTTGACAGAGGCCGGCGCGCTGCGGCGCTTCCCCCAAGGGGTGTCGCCGTCGGTGCGCGCCACGCTGGAAAGCGAGCTGGCGCTGATCTGCCAGCTCGGCTTCGAGCCCTATTTCCTCACCGTGGCCGACATCGTGCACTGGGCGCGCAGCCAGGGCATCCTGTGCCAGGGCCGCGGCAGCGCGGCCAACTCGGTGGTCTGCTTCTGCCTGGAAGTGACCGAGGTCAACCCCACCCACGACAAGATGAACCTGCTGTTCGGCCGCTTCATCAGCGCCGAGCGCAACGAGCCGCCCGACATCGACATCGACTTCGAGCACCAGCGCCGCGAAGAAGTCATCCAATACATCTACCGCAAATACGGCCGCCACCGCGCCGCGCTCACCGGCGTGATGATCAGCTACCGCCCGCGCTCGGCCCTGCGCGACACCGGCCGCGCGCTGGGCATCGATCTCGACCGCATCGACGCGGTGTCCAAGGGCCAGCAGTGGTGGGACGGCCGCAGCATCGCGCCCGAGCGCCTGGCAGAGCAGGGCTTCGACCCCGATTCCCCGGTGTGCCGCCAATGGCTGGCGCTCACCCGCCAGCTGATCGGCTTCCCGCGCCACCTCAGCCAGCACCCTGGCGGCTTCGTCATCGCGCGCGACGACATCTCCCGCCTGGTGCCGGTCGAAAACGCTGCCATGCACGACCGCACCGTCATCCAGTGGGACAAGGACGACCTCGACGCGCTGGGCCTGATCAAGGTCGACATCCTGGCTCTGGGCATGCTGAGTGCCATCCGCCGCGCACTGGCCATGGTGGCAGCCAAACAAGGGCTGCCGTCGCTGCAGATGCACCAGCTGCCGCAGGGCGACACCGCCGTCTACGACATGCTGTGCCGCGCCGACAGCGTCGGCACCTTCCAGGTCGAAAGCCGGGCCCAGATGAGCATGCTGCCGCGCCTGAGGCCGCGTGAGTTCTACGACCTGGTGATCGAGGTCGCCATCGTGCGGCCCGGCCCCATCCAGGGCGGCATGGTCCACCCCTACCTGCGCCGCCGCTCGGGTGAAGAGCCCGAGGACTACCCCAACGACGCCGTGCGCCAGGCCCTGGGCCGCACCCTGGGCGTGCCCATCTTCCAAGAGCAGGTGATGCAGCTGGCCATCCTGGCCGCTGATTTCACCCCCGGCGAGGCCGACAGCCTGCGCCGCGCCATGGCCGCGTGGAAGCGCAAGGGCGGCCTCGGCCCCTTCCATGACCGCCTGGTTGGCCGCATGGTGGCCAAGGGCTATGACCCGGCCTACGCCGAGCGCATCTTCAAGCAGATCGAGGGCTTCGGCGAATACGGCTTCCCCGAGAGCCATGCCGCCAGCTTTGCGCTGCTGGTCTATGTCAGCGCCTGGCTCAAGTGCCACCACCCCGATGCCTTCCTGGCCGCACTGCTCAACAGCCAGCCGATGGGCTTTTACGCCCCGGCCCAACTGGTGCGTGATGCCCGCGCCCATGGCGTGCAGGTGCTGCCGGTCGATGTACTGCACAGCGAGTGGGAAAGCGCCCTGGAGGGCGCTTCGGCGGGGGGTCACCAAAGCGCCCTGGAGGCCGCTGCCGGCGCACCCGACACGCTCAGCCCGCATGTCTCGACTGGACTGCGTCCGACAGCCCCAGCGGGCTTGCGCCCATCTGCCCCAACGGGCCTGGGCCCCTGGGTCCCGACGGGGCTGCGCCCGGTGCGCCTGGGCCTGAACCGCATCATCGGCCTGGCCGAAGCCGATGCCCGCCGCCTGCTGGCTGCGCGGGCGGCGCTGGCGCCGGGTGAGGCCTTCGCCAGCGTCGAGGATCTCGCGCGCCGCGCCGCGCTGGACGCCCATGCGCTGCAGCTGCTGGCCCAGGCCGATGCCTTGCGCAGCCTGGCCGACAACCGCCACCAGGCCGCCTGGGCGGTGCGTGGCATCGATGGCCGCGCCACGCCGCTGCTGCAGGCCACCCGCACCCATGAGGCACCCGCGCCGCTGCAGCCGCCGGGCGCCGGCCAGGGCC
>JBBRJU010000497.1:0-2788 GCA_038218895.1 Burkholderiales bacterium | reverse complement strand
GGCGCCGGTGGCGCCCATGGCCAGGGTCAGCGCCATGGCCTTGGGTTCGAAGGCTGCATGCCAGAACTCTCCTTCGGGCTCGGGTGTGACCGGGCCGTGGCCGGGTGCACCGCCCAGGTCGGCGTGGAACGGGTAGCTCATGCGCCAGGGCTCCGGGCCAGGCCGGTGCCGATCATCGAATCGCGCGTCACCAGGTCGGCCAGCTGCTCTTCGCCCAGGCTGTCGGTGCCTGCCGGCCGCTGCGGGATCACCAGGTACCGCACTTCAGCCGTGCTGTCCCAGACCCGGAGCTGCGTGGCCTCGGGCAATTGCACGCCGAAGTCGGCCAGCACACCGCGTGGGTCTTTCACCGCGCGGCTGCGGTAGGGCGCGCTCTTGTACCAGGTGGGCGGCAGGCCCAGCACCGTCCAGGGGTAGCAGCTGCACAGGGTGCAGACCACCAGGTGGTGGGTGTCGGGTGCATTGAACACCGCCACCATGTGCTCGCCTTGCCGCCCGGTGTAGCCCAGCGCCGCGATGGCGGCGGTGGCGTCGGCCGCCAGCCAGGCCGCGAAGGTCGGGTCGGCCCAGGCGCGGGCAACCACCCGGGCGCCGTTGCGCGGGCCGATCTGGGTCTGGTAGGTGTCGATCAGCACATCCAGCGCGGCGGGGTCGATGTAGCCCTTCTGGGTGAGCACGGTTTCCAGCGCGCGCACGCGCAGGTCCATGTCGCCGAGATGGCTCATGCCGTCGTCGTGATCGTGATCGTGATCATGATGGGGGTTGTGGTCGTGGCTCATGGCAGCAGTTTCAGCACCCGCCCGTCGGCGTTGTCGGTCAGCAGATAGAGAAAGCCGTCGGGCCCCTGGCGCACGTCGCGGATGCGTTCGTTCAAGGCCTGCAGCAGGCGCTCCTGCGCCACCACCTTGTTGCCGTCCAGCGTGATGCGCACCAGGGCCTGGCCGCGCAGCGCGCCGATGAACAGGTTGCCCTTCCAGCCGGGGTAGCGGTCGCTGGTCAAAAAGGCCATGCCGCTGGGCGCGATCGAGGTGGGCACCCAATGTGCCAGTGGCGCCACCACGTCGGCGCGCTCGGTGCCGTCGCCGATCTTGGTGCCCAGGCCGTAGTTGCGGCCGTAGGTGATCACCGGCCAGCCGTGGTTGCGGCCGGGCTGCACCAGGTTCAGCTCGTCGCCACCCTGCGGGCCGTGCTCGGTGGCCCACAGGTCGCCGGTGACGGGGTGGATCGCCGCGCCCTGCACATTGCGGTGGCCCCAGCTCCAGATCTCGGGGCGGGCGTTGGGTGCGCTGTTGGGTGCGCTGTTGGGCGCGCTGTTGCCTGCGCTGTTGGGCGGGCTGCCGGGCTTGCCCACCAACGGGTTGTCGGCCGGCACCTTGCCATCGGGCTCGATGCGCACGATCTTGCCCAGGTGGTTGTCCAAAGTCTGCGCGTCGTCCTTGCGTGAGAAGCGGTCGCCCAGGGTGATGAACAGCCGGCCGTCCTGGCCGAACACCAGGCGGCTGCCGAAGTGCAGTTTGCTGGCCACCTTGGGCGCCTGGCGGAACACCACCTGCACATCGGCCAGGCGCTCGGCGCCGGGGGCGCCGTCCAGCCGCGCCCGCGCCACCGCCGTGCCGTTGCTGTCACCGTCGGCGGCGTTCTCGCTGTAGCTCCAGTACACCAGCCGGTTGCTGGCAAAGCGCGGGTCGGTCACCACGTCGAGCAGGCCGCCCTGGCCTTCTGCCACCACCGCCGGCAGGCCGGGCAGCGGCGGGCTCAGCTTGCCATCGGTGCCGATCAGGCGCATGCGGCCGGGCCGCTCGGTCACCAGCATGCGGCCGTCGGGCAGGAAGGCCAGGCCCCAGGGGTTGACCAGGCCATGGGCCACCACCGCCACCCGCAGGTTGCTGCCTTGCGCCGCGGCCAGGCCGGGCAGCAGGCCGGTGCTGCAGGCCAGCAAGGCCACCAGGGCAGCGCGGCGGTGGCGCCTGGGCGGGAAAGCGGTGGGCATGAACATGGGCATAGGCGTCGGCGTGGGCATGGGCATGGGCATGGGCATGGGCATGGGCATGGGCATGGGGCGTGTGTCCTTCAGGCTGGGGCGGCGATGGCGGCTTCCACCACCATCTGCAGCCGCTGCTGTCCTTGGTATTCATCGAGGTTGAGCCGGTAGGCCAGCTGCACCCGTGCGGGCAGCGGCTCGGCATGGCCGAACCAGATCGCGTCGCGCAGCGCACCGGCATGGCGCACCCGCAGTTTCAGGTGTTTTTCGCCCACCAGGCGCTGTTGCAGCACGTCCACCTCGTCGCAGAACACCGGCGCCTCGAAGCCCTGGCCCCACACTTGCGCGTCCAGCGTGGCCACGGTGCTGATGTTGAACCATTCGCCACCCAGCGGCCCGTCGGTGGCCAGGCAGCGGTTCAGCGCCGCCGGTTGCAGCCAGACGCTGGCCACCTGCTGCAGGGCGCTGGCAAACAGCGGCCAGTCGGCCTCGGCCAGGGTGCAGCCGGCGGCCATGGCATGGCCGCCAAAGCGCTGCAGCACGCCCGGGTGGCGCTTGCTCACCAGATCGAGCGCATCGCGCAGGTGGAAGCCGGCGATCGACCGGCCCGAGCCCTTCAACAGCCCGTCCTGCCCACGCGCCAGCACGAAGGTGGGCCGGTGCAGCCGGTCCTTCAGGCGCCCGGCGACGATGCCGACCACGCCTTCATGGAACGCGGGGTCGAACAGCACCAGCGCCGCTGGCGTGGCCTGGTCGGCCGGCTGGCGCGCCAGCAGGGCGTCGAGCAGCAGCTCGGCCTGGGTGGCC
>JBBRJU010000496.1:0-2794 GCA_038218895.1 Burkholderiales bacterium | reverse complement strand
ACGGCGGCAGCGGCCACCGCCGCTGCCACGCCGGACAGCGCTGCCGTGTCGGCAGCCGCTGTGGCACAGGTGGCGCAGATCGTGGCCGGTGCCGACAAGGCGCCTGCCAAGCCTTGACCCTGGTACCGAGGCACCCGCCAGCCAACTGAACCGCCATGGACATGCGCGTGGCTCCCGCCGAACTGCTGCTGGCGCAGCCGCGCGGCTTCTGTGCCGGGGTGGTGCGGGCCATCGACGTGGTGGAACAGGCACTGTCCTTGTTCGGCGTACCGGTCTATGTGTTCCATGAGATCGTGCACAACGGCCATGTGGTGCAGGGCCTGCAGCGCCGCGGGGTGGTCTTCGTCGACCAGATCGACCAGATCCCTCCGCAGGCTGTCACCATCTTCAGCGCGCACGGCGTATCTCTTGCGGTTGAGGAGCAGGCGCGCGCACGGCAACTGCGTGTCATCGACGCCACTTGCCCGCTGGTGGCCAAGGTACAGCTGCAGGCCCAGCGCTATGCGCAGGCAGGCTGCACGGTGCTGGTGATCGGCCATGCCGGGCATGACGAGGTGGTGGGCACGCTGGGGCGCATTGACGGCCCGGCCCATGTCGTCCCGACCGCCGAAGCCGCTTATGCGCTGGATCTGCCGGCTGCCACCCCGCTGGCCTATGTCACCCAGACCACGCTCAGCGTGGACGACACGCGCGGCATCATCGGCGTGCTGGTGGCACGCTTTCCCGGCATTCAAGGCCCGGCGCTGGCCGATATCTGCTACGCCTCGCAGAACCGCCAGACAGCCGTGCGCGTGATGGCGCGGCGGGTGGACCGCCTGCTGGTGGTGGGTGCACGCAACAGCAGCAATGCCTGCCGGCTGCGCGAGGTGGGCGAGCAGCAGGGCGTGCCGTCCTGGTTGGTGGAAGACGCGAGCCAGATCGAGCCCGACTGGTTGCTCGGTGCACGTTGCGTGGGTGTCACAGCCGGCGCCAGCACGCCAGAGTGGCTGGTGCAAGGCGTCTGCGACCGCCTGCGCGCGCTGGGTGCGCGCAAGGTGCAGCTGTTGCCAGGCAAGCCAGAAGGCGTGCGCTTCCGCCTGCCCGCCGACCTGACCGATGTCCGTGCCCAAATGGACGCCCCGGGCCAGCCAGCCTGACTCTGCCCACCCGGGTGCCCTGGCCGGGACATGGCGTTCGGCAACGGCCGCGCGCCACCCGGCACCCTGACTGCACCCCTGCTGCCATGAACCCGCTGAGCAAAAAATTGATGCGCGCCTGGGCCGACGCGGGCCCGCGCTTCCTGCCATTCGCCGATGCAGCCTCGCCCGAGATGCCATTGGGGCGCCTGCTGCGGCTGTCGCTGTTCCAGGTGTCGGTCGGCATGGCTCTGGTGCTGCTGGTGGGCACGCTCAACCGGGTGATGATCGTCGAGCTGGGGGTGCCGGCTTCGCTGGTGGCCGTGATGATCTCGCTGCCGGTGCTCTTCGCGCCGTTCCGTGCGCTGGTGGGCTACAAGTCCGACAACCACCAGTCGGCGCTGGGCTGGCGCCGCGTGCCATTCATCTGGAAGGGCACGATGATCCAGTTCGGCGGCCTGGCCATCATGCCGTTTGCCCTGCTGGTGCTGTCGGGCGGCGGCAATGCGTCGCAGTGGCCGACCTGGATCGGCCACGCCGGTGCCGGCATCGCGTTCCTGCTGGTGGGTGCCGGCCTGCACATCACCCAGACCGCCGGCCTGGCGCTGGCCACCGATCTGGCCCCGGAGGAATCGCATCCGCGGGTGGTGGGCCTGATGTACGTGATGCTGCTGTTTGGCAGCATCGTCAGCGCGCTGCTGTTCGGTGCCATGCTGCAAGACTTCACCCCCGGCCGATTGATCCAGGTGATCCAGGGCTCGGCAGTGGCCACCATCGTGCTGAACATGCTGGCGCTGTGGAAGCAGGAGCTGCGGCGTCCGCTGCGCGGTGCACAACCCGCGAAGGCAGCGCCCAGTTTCCGCGACAGCTGGGGCAGTTTCGCCAATGGAGAAGGTGCGCGGCGGCGCCTGCTGGCGGTGGGCCTGGGCACGATGGCCTTCAGCATGCAGGATGTGCTGCTCGAACCCTACGGCGGCCAGATCCTGAACCTCAGCGTCAGTGCCACCACGGCGCTCACGGCCACACTGGCCATGGGTGGGCTGCTGGGATTCTGGGTGGCCTCGCGCGTGCTGAGCAATGGTGCCGATGCCTTCCGCATCTCCAGCCATGGCGCGCTGTGCGGCGTGGTGGCGTTTGTCGCGGTGATCGCTGCGGCGGCGATTCAATCGACGATGCTGTTCGGCGTGGGCGTGATGCTCATCGGCTTTGGTGGCGGGCTGTTCGGACACGGCACGCTCACCGCGACGATGAACCTGGCCCCCAAGAACCAGGCCGGGCTGGCGCTCGGTGCCTGGGGCGCCGTGCAGGCCACTGCGGCCGGCGTGGCCGTGGCCCTGGGCGGCATTGGCCGCGATGTGGTGCAGGCCCTGGTCGACAGCCGTGCCCTTCCCGACCGCTGGAGCGGCCCGGCATCGGGCTACATCGCCGTCTACAGCCTGGAAGTGCTGCTGCTACTGGCCACAGTGGCCGCCATGGCACCGCTGATCCGCCGTGCGCGCCGCCATGGCGAGGTGGTCCGCGCAACACCCGACTGAGCGGGCCGCCAGGCGCCGCAACGTCCGACTTGTGCAGGCCGCGGGCGCCGCAGCCGCGCAGCACCGGCCTGCGGCGCCGCACCGGCAGGCGTCGTTGCATGCGCGTTGCACGAGCGCTGCATGCGCGCCGTACCGACAGCCGTT
>JBBRJU010000495.1:0-2798 GCA_038218895.1 Burkholderiales bacterium | reverse complement strand
GGTGGGCGGCTCGGCCTGCACCCGGCCCAGCCACTGCTGGGTGTCGCGGCCCAGCGGTGCACGGCCCTGGGCCAGGGCCAGCAGCACCGCCCTGTCAGCCCGCCCAGCGGCTGCAGCAGGGCGTTGAAGCCGGCCACCTGGTGGGCACCACGCAAACAGTGCTGCACCAAGAAACCAGGTCTTGCCGACCCGGCGCGGGGCGAACACGGCCAGCAGCCGGCCGGGCTGGGCATCGACCAGGACCAGGCAGCTGGGCGCCAGCGCCGGGCGCTGCAGGCTGATCTGGTCGAAGCTGGCGGCGGTGTCGCGCTTTGTCGTGGCAGCCGCACTTGTTGCAATCACAACACTGAACGACAAGGCCGATGGGCATGACCGGCCAGCGGGCCGGCGGTTTCAGTCCAGCTGCGGTGTCAGGCCGGCGCCGGTGTCAGCCGAAACCCGGCATAGCCCTGCTGTGCCACCTCGGCGCATTTCTGCACATAGGCCGGAAAGCCGAACAGCGGCATGAACATGCGCGGCTTGCCAAGAATGTTGACGCCCAGGTACCAGCTATTGCAGTTCAGGTAGATGGTGCGGGCGGCCACGGTGTTGACATGCTGGATGTAGGCGGCCTCGGCCTCGGGCGTGGGGTCGAGGCTGGCGATGCCGCAGGCGTCCAGGTGGGCGATGGTCTCGGCGATCCACTCGATCTGGTGCTCGATGGCGACGATCACATTGGTGAAGGCCGAGGTGCTGCCCGGGCCCACCAGGTTGAACAAGTTGGGAAAGCCGCTGATGGCCATGCCCAGGTAGTTCAGCGGCCCGGCACGCCAATGGTCCTGGATGCGCACGCCGTTGCGGCCGCGCAAATCGAGCCGCAGCACGGTGCCGGTCATCGCGTCGAAGCCGGTGGCCAGCACCACGCTGTCGAGCGCATGTTCGACGCCGCCGGCCACCAGGCCGGTGGCGGTGAAGCGCAGAATCGGTGCCTGGGATACATCCACCAACTGCACATTCGGCCGGTTGAAAGTGGCGTAGTAGCCGGTGTCCACGCACAGCCGCTTGCAGCCGATGGGGTGGCTGGGGCACAGCAGGGCGGCGGTGGCGGGGTCGGCCACGGTCTGGCGGATCTTGCCGCGCACAAACTCGGCGGCCAGGTCGTTGGCCGCCGGGTTGACGATCAGGTCGCTGAAAGTGCCCAGCAGGCCGAAGCCGCCGACGGCCCAGCGCTCCTCGAACATCTGCTGACGCAGTGCGGGCGTGACCGACATCGCAGTGATGCGGTTGGGCGGCAACTCGCAGCCGAAGCCGCCCATCATCTGGCGGTTGCGCGCGCGAAAGGCGGGGTACTCAGCCTTGATGCGGGCCTCCAGCGCGGGGTCGAGCGGGCCGTTGTGCGCCGGCACCGCATAGGTAGCGGTGCGCTGGAACACGGTGAGCTGCGCCGCCTGTGCGGCAACGATGGGAATGGCCTGCACGCCGGATGAACCGGTGCCCACCACGCCGACCCGCTGACCACTGAAATCCACCGGCGCAACCGGCCAGCGTGCGGTGTGCAGCACCGGGCCCTGGAAATCGGCCAGGCCAGGAAAGTCAGGCTGGTTGGGCGTGGACAGCGGGCCGCAGGCCAGCACCATGTAGCGCGCCACCCAGGCCGGACCGCGGCTGACCTGCGCCTGCCAGCGCTGCGTGGCCTCGTCCCAGTGCGCTCCGGTCAGCCGGGTGTTCAGGCAGATGCCATCACGCAGGCCGAAGCGGTCGGCCACATGGTTGGCATAGCGCAGCAACTCGGGCTGTGGCGCGTAGCGCTCGATCCAGTGCCAGTCTTGCTGCAGCGCATCGTCGAAGCCGAACGAATATTCCAGGCTCTGGATGTCGACCCGTGCGCCCGGGTAGCGGTTGTGGTACCAGGTGCCACCCACGCTGTCGGCGGCCTCGATCACCTGGGCGCGCAGGCCTTGCTGGCGCGCCTTGTGCAGCATGTACAGGCCGCCGAAGCCGGCACCGACGATCAGCAGATCGATGGATTGGGGGTGGGTGTCTTGCATCATTGTCGGGCGCATGTCGATGCGCAGATCGGCGCGGCGGCGATGCGGTCGGGCAGGGGCACCGGGCCCGGCACCAGCGGAAAGAAGAGAGCGCGCATGCAACGCAGTGTGCCGGCTGAACAGGCATCAGGCTGTCGCCGACCGGTCGCGCCGCATCCGCGCCCGGACGCTTCCCAGCCCCCGGCACCACGCCCACCGCCAGGCCCTCCGGCAGGCCGGCCGGCAGACTGGCCGCAGTGGGGCAGTGATTGCTTCAGCCCGTCCAGCGCAGCAGCGTCACGAGCAAGACCAGCACGCCGAGGCCGAGGTTGACCGAGACCCAGTTGCGGATCTGTGCCAGGGCCGCGGCGCCGGCGGGCCACTCGGCAGCTGCAACGCAGCGGCCGAACCGCTTGTAGAGAACGAAGCGGATGTGCATGAAGATCGCGACCATCGCGATGCCAAGCACTGCCATGACGGTCCATGCCAGCGGCATCTCGAAGCTGCCACCAGACTGCACCACCTGCTTGGCCACGCGCCCCAGCATCCAGAGACCGCTGACCAGCGTCAGCAACGAGGCCACGAGCACCGTGCGAAAGAACCGGCCGAGCACATCGTGCATGAAGCGCAGGCGCACCGGCGGTTCGAGCTGGGCGGCGGCAGGGCGCAGGAAGAAGTGCGTAAACACCATGCCGCCGATCCACACGATGATGGACAGCACATGCACCGCCTTGAGGATTGCATAGATCATCGAAAAACCCGTTCAGATTGAAACCCAGCACATGACCCATG
>JBBRJU010000494.1:0-2805 GCA_038218895.1 Burkholderiales bacterium | reverse complement strand
CGTCAGACGCGCTGCGGGTATGGATCACCAGCGGCTTGGCCACCGCCTGCGCCACGGCGATGTGCACCGCAAAGCGCGCGCGTTGCCAGGCCATGTCAGCCACGCTGCGGCCGTTCAGGCGGTAGTAGTCCAAGCCGGTCTCGCCCACGCCCACCACCTTCGGCAGCATCGCCAGCGCCTGCAGGCCGCCGATGTCGGGCTCGGCCACGCCTTCGTTGTCGGGGTGCACGCCGGCGGTGCACCAGAAGTTTTCATGCGCCATGGCCAGCGCATGCACGGTGTTGAATTACTCCAGCGTGGTGCAGATCACCAGCGCGCGGTCGACTTGGGCTGCGGCCATGTCGGCACGCAGCGCATCGATGCGGCCGTGGAGCGCGGGAAAGCTGAGGTGGCAGTGGGAGTCGACAAACATGGGATGCGATGCGGGGTTGGTCACGGAATCGACCGCTGGATCGGCCGCAGGAATGTCCGCAGGAATGTCCGCAGGAATGTCCGCAGGAATGGCGGCGGAATTGGCCTCTGGGTTGGCCGCAGCACAACGGGCAGCCGCCGGGCTCAGACCGTCTGCGTCGGCCGCGAAGATGAGATCTGCGTGCCCAGGATCGCTTCGATCTTGAGCTTCAGCTGGCGGGTCTTGTCGTCGGCCGGGAAGCGCACGCCCACCCCCTGGGTGCGCCCGCCAGAGGCATTGGCCGGCGTGATCCAGGCGACCTTGCCAGCCACCGGGTAGCGCTGCGGGTCATCGGGCAATGACAGCAGCAAGTAGATGTCTTCGCCCAGCCGGTAAGGCTTTTGCGTGGGCACGAACAGCCCGCCGTCATGGAGCAGCGGGATGTAGGCCGCATACAGCGCGCCCTTCTCGCGGAAGACCAGCTGGATGACGCTGGGCCGTGCACCAGCGGCGGCGGCGCTGTTGGCATTGGACGCCAGGCCGCCGCTGCCGGTGACCGTGAGGCTGCCGCTCGCGGCGAAGGGGCTGGAATCGCTCATCGCAGCGAGTGTAGCGAAGCACCGTCGACGCCGACGCCAGTACCGGCCGCCGCACCGGGTGCCCGACCCCCGGCCGGCCGGCCGGCCGCTGCACGCCCGGCGCCCTGTGCCGGCCACACGGCAGCCGCCTGCGACACCAGCGATTCGATCAGCAGCGCAGCGCTCCAGGGGTGCTCGTCGTGCCGGGCCACCCGCAGCAACGCCTGCTGCCAGGTGCGCAGCGCGGCCGGGTCGGCGCCACCGGGCAGGCTGGCCGGGGCAAAGAAGCGCGGCACGCCGCCGGCCGCCAGCACCTGGGCGTCGTGCGACAGCTTCAGCAGCAGTTCCACCACCCGCGGTATCGGCCGGCCGGCCAGCACGCTGGCATCACCGGCCGCCACCCGGCGCGGCAGTGCAGCCAGCAGGGCCGGGCTCAGCCCGTCCTGCGCCCAGGCCAGGGCCTCGAGCGGGCTGCCGCCGGCCAGTGCCAGCAGCGCTTCGGGGGCGTCCAAGCCCTGGGCCTGCAGCCAGGTGCGGGCCTGCGCCCCCGGCGGCAGGCCCAGCGCCAGGCGCTGGCAACGGCTGCGCACCGTGGGCAGCAAATGTTCAGGGTCGGCGCTGGTCAGCAGCAGGCGCATCTGGCCGGGCGGCTCTTCCAGCGTCTTCAGCAGCGCATTGGCGGCGGCGATGTTCAGCGCATCGGCCGGGTGCAGCAGCAGCACCTTGCCACGGCCACGGCCACTGGTCTGCTGCGACCAGTCGATGGCGGCGCGCACTTGGTCGATGCGCAGTTCGCGGCTGGGCTTGGCTTCGCCTTTCGGGGCGATGTAGTCGTCCTCGTCGGTCCAGCCGCGCTGCACCCGCAGCGCCGCCGGCAGCACCATGCGCAGATCGGGGTGGGCGCGGGTGGCCACCAGGTGGCAACTGGCACAGCGGCCGCAGGCGGGTGCCAGCGCGCTGGCAGATGTTCGGGCCGATGTTCGGGCCGATGTGCCGGTGGACCTGCCGGCGGACGCATCGGCTGGCTTGCCGGCGGGCGCGCTGGGCTGGGTCATCTCGCACAGCAGGCTCTGGGCCAGCAGCACCGCCATGTCGAAGTGGCCGGCGCCGGCCGGCCCATGGATCAGTAGCGCATGCGCGCCGGCCACCGGGCGCGCCGCTGCCAGCCCGGCCGTCAGCCAGGGCAGCGGCAGCTGCCCGTCGGGCTGCACGCCCAGCGGTGCGGCGGGGCCGGCGCGCAGCGCGGCATCGGCCTTGGCCATCAGCCGCCCTGCCCTGCGGTGCCGATGGCGCCGCTGGCATTGGCGGCACGGATGCCGCTGATGGCACTGATGGCACTGATGCCACCGAGGGCGCCGCTGGTGCCAAACACCGCTTGGTGCACCGCAGCCCCCACCGCGTCGCGCGGTTGGTCGGCGTCGATGCGCACAAAGCGCTGCGGGTCGGCGGCGGCGCGGCGGGCGTAGCCTTCGTGCACGCGCTCGAAAAACGCGAGGTCTTCGCGCTCCAGCCGGTCGGCGCTGCGGGCAGCGGCGCGACGCTGGGCCGCCACTGCGGGTGGCAGGTCGAACCACAGGGTCTGGTCCGGCTGCAGCAGGCCGCCGGTGGTGGTGTCGGCCTGCACCCAGGCCTCCAGGCGGGCCAGCACCGTGGCATCGAAACTGCGGCCGCCGCCCTGGTAGGCAAAGGTGGCGTCGGTGAAGCGGTCGCACAGCACCGTGGTGCCGCGCGCCAGCGCCGGCTCGATGAGGTTGTTGAGGTGGTCGCGCCGCGCTGCAAACACCAGCAGCGCCTCGCTCAAGGCGTCCATGGGCGTGTGCAGCACGAGTTCACGCA
>JBBRJU010000493.1:0-2814 GCA_038218895.1 Burkholderiales bacterium | reverse complement strand
GGGCCAGCAGTTCGGCGGTCTCCTCGCGGCGCTCGGCCGGCAGCAGGCGCGCCAGGCTGTGGCCCACCATCTCGGCGGCGCTGTAGCCGAAAATCAGCTCGGCACCGTGGTTCCAGCTGGTGACCATACCCTCGTGGTTCTCGCTGACGATCGCGTCCTGCGACGAGGCGACGATGGCCGCCAGCTGGCGCTGCACATCATCCAGGGCACGGCGCTGCACCCGCAGCATGGCGCTGGTGGCCATGCTGGCCAACAGCAGGGTGGCCAGCGCCAGGGTGACGACGGCGGTGTCCACCGTGTTCCAGCCGTTGGGAAAGTCGTCTTCGGGCAGCCCCACCAGCAGCAGCAGCGGAAAGCCCTGCACCTGGCGGTAGGTGTTGATGCGGGCGCGGCCGTCCAGCACGGTGGGCGCCTCGTACTCGCCGGCAAGCGGGCTGGCGGCCAGGGCCTCGCGCAGCGCCGGCGACACCTCGGTGCTGCCCACGGCCGCACCCATGCCTTCACGCGGCCAGGGCCGGCGGTACACCAGGGCCAGCGCATCGGTGCGGATCGTGGCCGCGCCGTGCTCACCCAGGTCGATGGTCGAAAACAGCGCGTCGAAGCGGTTCACCGGCAGGTCCAGGCTCACCCAGCCGGCAGGGTGGCCGTCGTCTCCCGGGATCACCCGGCCCAGACCCAGCACCCAGGGCTGGCCCGGGCCGCGCTGCAGCGGGCCGCTGACCTGCAGGCCGCTGCCCTGGCTGCCGGCGTCTGCGTCCGACCGAGCACGGCCGAAGGCGTCGGCATCAAGGCCGTCCAGCGGCACCGGTACCAGCACCTCGGCAGCAGCCACTGGTGGCCCGGATGCGGCCACACGCAGCCGCCACTGGCCATCGGCATCGGCGACCCGCAGGTTCTGAAGCCCGGGCACGGTGGCAGCCAGGCCGCGCAGCGGACCGACCATGACCGCTGCGCTGTCACGCGGGGCCAGCTCGCGCCACTGCAAGGCGGTGGCCTGCAGCAGCACGTCGGCCTTGGTGAGCACGTTGGCCACTTGCGCCTCCAGCAGACGGGTCAGGTTCTGGGTGCTGGCCACCGCCCGCTCGCGCTGGCGCACCCGCTCCTGCCAGATCGACACTGCAGCCAGCAGCACCAGCAGCAGCGCCACGGTCAGCAGCAGCAGGGCGTGTGGGGCCCAATCGGCGCGCCAGCCTCGACGCTTTTTTGCCGGCAGCGGCGGGATGGCTGTGGTGGCCAGCGGCGGCATCGCTCAGCGGTTGTCCGCCAGGGCGCGCAAGTCGGCCTGCCAGCCTTGCAGCTTGGCCGCCGCACGCTGTCGCTGGCTGGCGCTGGTGCTGTTGTGCAGCTGCGCGGCCTGGTCGCAGTTGGCCAGCATCAAGCGCTGGCTGTAGGCTTGGTAGTCGACGCGGGGCGAGCGTGTGGTTTCCGCCGCCAGGCGGCGCAGCCCGGCCTGCACCGTGGCGGTGTCGGCCTGCTCGGCCTGCCACTGGCGCAGGCTGCGCAGCAGCTCGGCGGTGCGGGCGCGCCGCTCTGCCAGCCAACGCGCGGCATCGAAGGGTGACGCGGCCTGGCCTGCCACCAGCAGCTGGCGCTGGGTGTCATCGAGGCTGCCGTACAGCGTTTCGGCCCGATCGACCCTGCGCGCCAGCGCCGCCTTCTGTCGCTCGGCCAGGTCCGGCTGCAGCAGGTCGGCCACCATTTCTTGCTGGCGGTCGGCCTGGCGCCGCTCCAGCTGGGTGATCTGCTCGGCCGTGAGGCTGCGCAGCTGCTCGGCCAGCCCGGGCACGGCGCGGTCGAAGGCGCGCTCGGCACGGCGCTGCCAGGCGTCGTACTGGCTGCACACCTGGGTGGCGCTGACCGGGCCGGCCAGCGTGGCGGCCAGGTCGCCCAGGGCCTGGGCGTAGTCCGGCAGCTGGCTGCTGCGGTGCCACGCAAACCAGTCGGCCAATGCGCTGCGCACCCGTGGTGCCTGCTCGGCGTTGAAGTCCACCTGGTTGTCCAGCCACCAGTAGGCCAGCAACGGGCCCTGGCCGTAGCTCAGGCGCAGCGCGCTGCAGGCGCCGAGCAAGGGCAGCAGCATCACGATAATCCAGGTCTTCCAACGTTTCGACACGGGCACCTTCATGGCATTGGACATCGTCATCATGGCTGCGGGCAAAGGCACCCGCATGCAGAGCCGCCACCCCAAGGTGCTGCACCGGCTGGCGGGGCGCCCGCTGATCGGGCATGTGCTGGCCACCACTGCCGCGCTGCCGGCGCACCGTTGCTGGGTGGTCACCGGCCATGGCGCCGACGCGGTGGAGTCTGCCATTGACGGCAGCGGCGCGCAGGCGGTGCGGCAGATGCCGCAGCGCGGCACCGGCCACGCAGTGCAGCAGGTGGTGCCGCATCTGGACGCTGCAGACGATGGCAGCAGCACCACCTTGATCCTCAACGGCGACGTGCCGCTGATTGCCGCCGGCACCGCGCGCGCGCTGGCCGATGCCTGTGGCGGCGTGCGCCTGTCGCTGCTGACCATCGTGCTGCCCGACGCCGCCGGCTACGGCCGCATCCTGCGCCAGGCGGGCGCCGCCGACGGCGCCGTGCTCGGCATCGTCGAGCACAAGGACGCCAGCCCGGCGCAGCGCCAGATTCATGAGGTCTACACCGGCATGATGGCCGCGCCCACCGCGCTGCTGCGCCGCTGGGTGATGGCCTTGAAAGACGACAACGCGCAGCGCGAGTTCTACCTGACCGACATCGTGGCGATGGCAGTGGCCGAAGGCGTGCCGGTGGTGGCCAGCCAGGCTGCCGACGAGACCGAGGTGCTGGGCG
>JBBRJU010000492.1:0-2833 GCA_038218895.1 Burkholderiales bacterium | reverse complement strand
CCTCGGCGAACAGCTCGCGGATGGGCGTGAACAGGCCGGTGTAGGTGGCCGGATTGCTGCGCGGCGTGCGGCCGATCGGGCTCTGGTCGACGTTGATCACCTTGTCGAAGGCCTCCAGGCCTTCGATCTCGTCATGCGGCGCCGGCTCGGCATGGGCGTGGTACAGCTTGCGCGCCACGGCGGTGTAGAGCGTGTCGTTGATCAGCGTGCTCTTGCCCGAGCCCGACACGCCGGTGACGCAGGTGAGCAGGCCCACCGGCACGTCCACCGTCACGTTCTGCAGGTTGTTGCCGCGGGCGTTGATGATGCGCAGGCAGCTGGCCGGCGTGGCCGCAAAGCGTGGCCACATGGGTTGTGGCTCGGCCTTGGCTCGGCCTTTGACCGGCGCAGGCGGCGGCTCGGGCGGGGCCACGTAGTCGGGCTGCCAGGTGTGGCGCTGGGTCGGCACCTCGATGCGCAGCGTGTGCGCCAGGTACCGGCCGGTCAGGCTGTCCGGGTGGGCCGCCACTTCATCGGGCGTGCCCTGGGCGATGACACGCCCGCCATGGATGCCGGCACCCGGGCCCATGTCGATCACATGGTCGGCGGCGCGGATCATGTCTTCGTCGTGCTCGACCACCAGCACGCTGTTGCCCAGGTCACGCAGGTGGCGCAGCGTGCCGATCAGGCGCTCGTTGTCGCGCTGGTGCAGGCCGATGCTGGGTTCGTCCAGCACGTACATCACGCCGGTGAGGCCGCTGCCGATCTGGCTGGCCAGGCGGATGCGCTGGGCCTCGCCACCGCTCAGGGTGTCGGCGCTGCGGTCCAGGCTCAGGTAGTTCAGGCCCACGTCGTTCAGGAACTTCAGCCGCGCGCGGATCTCGCGCACGACCTTGTCGGCGATCTCGGCCTTGGCGCCCTGCAGCTGCAGCGTCTCGAAGTAGGCCAGGCTCTCGGCCAGCGTGGCGTGCTCCACCTGGTAGATGGCCTGGCGCGGCACGCTGGCATCCTGGCCCACCAGGAACACATTGCGGGCCTCGCGCTTGAGCCGGGTGCCGCCACAGCGGGCGCAGGGCTTGGCGGCCTGGTAGCGGACCAGGTCTTCGCGCACCGCAGCTGAATCGGTCTCGCGGAAACGCCGCTCGAAGTTGGGGATGATCCCTTCGAAGGGGTGCGCGCGCTTGACGGTGCGGGTCTTGCCTCTGGCATTCTCTGCTTCGTAGACAAACTCGATCTCGTCAGGGCCCGAGCCGTACAGCAGCGCCTGGCGGACTTGCGGCGGCAGCTCCTCGAACGGCGTCTCAATGTCGAAGCCGAAATGTCGGGCCACGCTCTCCAGCATCGAGTGGGTGTACGCATTGCGCCGGTCCCAGCCCTTCACGGCGCCGCCAGCCAGGCTCAGGCTGGGGAAGGCCACCACCCGCTCGGGGTCGAACACCGTCTGCTGGCCCAGGCCGTCGCAGTGCGGGCAGGCGCCCATGGGGGAGTTGAAGGAAAACAGCCGCGGCTCCAGCTCGGGCAGGGCGTAGCTGCACACCGGGCAGGCGAACTTGCTGGAAAACACGTGCTCGCGGCCGCTGTCCATTTCCAGGGCGATGGCCTTGCCGTCGGCCGCGCGCAGCGCCGCCTCGAAGCTTTCGGCCAGGCGCTGCTTCACATCGGGCCGGGCCTTCAGCCGGTCGATCACCACGTCGATGTCGTGCTTCTCGTTTTTCTTCAGCTCGGGCAGATCGGCCGCCTCCACCGTCTGGCCGTCGATGCGAAAGCGCACATAACCACGCGCCTGCATGTCGGCAAACAGCTCGGTGAATTCACCCTTGCGGTCCCGCACCACCGGGCTCAGCACCATCAGCCGGGTGTCCTCGGGCAGGGCCAGCACCGCGTCCACCATCTGGCCCACGCTCTGGGCCTGCAAAGGCAGGTCGTGGTCGGGGCAGAAGGGCGTGCCGGCGCGGGCATACAGCAGGCGCAGGTAGTCGTGGATCTCGGTCACCGTGCCCACGGTGCTGCGCGGGTTGTGGCTGGTGGCCTTCTGCTCGATGGAAATCGCCGGGCTCAGGCCCTCGATCACGTCCACGTCGGGCTTGTCCATCAGCTGCAGAAACTGCCGGGCATAGGCCGACAGGCTTTCAACGTAGCGGCGCTGGCCTTCGGCATACAGCGTGTCGAAGGCCAGGCTGCTCTTGCCACTGCCCGACAGCCCGGTGATGACCACCAGCGCATGCTTTGGGATGTCGAGGTCGATGTTCTTCAAGTTGTGGGTGCGCGCACCCCGGATGTGCAGGTGGGTCGACCCCGCAGGCAGGGGCCGGGGCGGCGCAGGCAACAGGGCCGGCGGCGTCGTCAGGGTGACCGGGGCCACCGGGGTTTCAGGAACATTGGAAGGCATGGCAGCAGACGGCGAGGGCAACCGACCATGATAGCCATGCCGGCGTGGCCGGCAGGCATGTCCTGTGCACCGGCCCGGTGGCGGGGTTGCGCACGGCACCTTGCCGCTGCAGCCGAGCCGCAGCGCCAGGCCTGGGGCGCTCTCAACCGTCGGCCGCCAGCACCCGCAGCAGCTCGCCGCCGTAGGCCTCCAGCTTCTTGCCGCCCACGCCGTTGATGCCGGCCAGCGCGTCCAGCGATTCGGGTGCCCCGCGCGCCATCTCGGCCAGGGTGGCGTCGTGGAACACCACATAGGCCGGCAGGTTGTGGGCCTTGGCCACCTCGGCGCGCCAGGCCTTCAGCGCCGCAAACCGGGCCAGGCCGGCGGCGTCCAGCGGCAGCGGTGGCGGTTTGCCGACACTGCTGCGGCTGCTGCCACTGGTGCTGCCACTGGTGCTGCGGCTGCCCTTGCGGCTGCGCGGCGGCG
>JBBRJU010000491.1:0-2837 GCA_038218895.1 Burkholderiales bacterium | reverse complement strand
TCTGGCTGAGATTGAACGGGTGTGCGCGTTGGCGCCCACGCCGGGGATCAGCAGCGGCAGCGTGGGCGTTAACGTGCGTACCTGTTCGATCTCGGCTGGAAAGGTGGCGCCCACCACCAGGCCGAGCTGGCCGTTGCGGTTCCAGGGGCCGGCGGCCAGACGGGCGATGTGCTCGTACAGCAGGTCGCCGGGTTGGCCGCCGGGACCCACCAGGCGCTGGGCCTGCAGATCGTTGCCGCCGGGGTTGCTGGTGCGGCACAGCAGGATCAGGCCGCGTCCGTCGTAGGCCATGTACGGCTCGATCGAATCGAAGCCCATGAACGGCGACAGCGTCACTGCATCGGCGCCGTAGCGCACGAAGACCTCTCGCGCGTATTGCGTGGCGGTGCTGCCGATGTCGCCGCGCTTGGCATCCAGGATCACCGGCACGCCCGACGCCACCCGGCGGATGTGGACCATCAGCCGCTCCAGCTGGTCCTCGGCGCGGTGGGCGGCAAAGTAGGCGATCTGCGGCTTGAAGGCGCACACCACATCATGCGTTGCATCGACGATGGCGGCGCAGAAGTCGAAGATGCGCGAAGCATCGCCCCGCCAGGCGCCGGGAAAGCGCCCGGGTTCCGGGTCCAGCCCCACGCACAGCAGAGAGTCGGCCCGGCGCTGGGCGGCCGCCAGCTGGTCGGTGAAGGGGCGAAAGGCAACGGTCATGCTGACATTGTCCTGCGAACCCAGCCCCGCGTAGGACAAGCGCTACAGCGTGGCGCGGCGCCATCCGCTGGGCCACGCGCCACCGGCTGCCCACACTTGCGCCACCGGCTACTGCTCCAGCCGCACCTGAATTTGCCTCCGCATCCGCCCCGCACCAAGGATCCACCATGAACTTCGCTCTCAACACCTCCACCCTCGCCGCTACCCTGTCGCTGTCGGCATTGCTCGCATTCGCGCCCGCCCAGGCAGCCCAGATCGGCCTGGCCGACTACAAGGCCGGCAAGACCAAGATCGCTGCCGACTACAAGGCCGACAAGCTAGCCTGCCAGGCAATGACAGCCAACGCCAAGGACGTGTGCCAGGAAGAAGCCAAGGCCAAGGAAAAGAACGGCCTGGCCGCACTGGAGTACGGCCACACCGGCAAGGCGTCCGACGAGAAGAAAATGCTCGCCGTCAAGGTGGACACTGCCTATGACGTGGCCAAGGAAAAGTGTGACGATGCCACCGGCAACGCCAAGGACGTGTGTGTGCAGGAAGCCAAGACCGTGCACACCAAGGGCCTGGCTGAGCTGAAGCTCGTGAAGGAAGTGGCTGCAGCCGGCAGGGACTCCACCGAAGCTTCGCGCGAGGCCGACTTGAAGCTGGCCAACGAAAAGTGCGACGCGTTGTCCGGCGATGCCAAGTCCAGTTGCCAGAGCGCGGCCAAGGCCCGCTTCGGCAAGAGCTGAGGGCGGTGTGATGGCGGCCGGTGCTGCTTGGCATGCGCAAGCGGCACCGGCGCCTTTGCCGCCGTGGCGTGCCACGGGTGGTGGCCCGCCGACGGGCGTCGCGCTCCCCGATCTGGCCGCGTCGTTTGAATATGCGCCTGGTGACCATGGCTTCATCGCCCTGTGCCGGGCCTACCGCGCCAGTGGCGGCATCGCCCGCAGCGATGACCTGGGCCACTGGATGACGGGCCGCGGGCAGGGCAACAGCCTGCACCTGACCGCGCTGATCGTCGGCGGGCAAGCCTTCAGCTTCCAGTGGCGCCAGGCGTTCTGGGTGCCGATGTTCCAGTTCAGCCCATTGCAGCCGGAATCGGGCGATGGCGCCCGCCAGGTGCTGGCAGAGCTGGGCTCGGTGTTGGATGGTTGGTCGTTGGCGGCCTGGTTCGCCAGCAACAACTGCTGGCTGTCCGGCCGGCGACCGCTCGACCTGTTGGCCACCAATCTGTCCCTGGTGCTTGCGGCTGCGCGCACAGACCGCTATGTGATCAAGGGCTGACCGTTCCGGTCATCCCGAAGGACTGTCGCCCTGGCCACCGCCTGGAGATGCCTGGCGCCACCCAGGATGTGAACCGCACCATCCCGCGCTTCGACCATGCCGACGACACGGCGGTGCGCGACCACTTCATCACCGCCGCCGTGCAGAACATTGCGCGCGCCAAGCGCAACCTGGCCGGGCTGCAGAAGGCCGCCACCGCAGTGGCCGACTCCGCCCGCCCGCCGCTGCAGGCCGAGATCGACCAACTGCAGCGCGATGTGGACGTGGCTGAGGGCATGCTGGGCGAACTGCAGAACGCCGGGGTTGTCGCGGTGGAAGGACTTTCAAGCCGCGCCGAGCGACGCGGTGGCCAGGCTGCACAGCGGGCCGGAGAGCAGCATCCCCGGCTGAGTTTGCTCAGTCCGGCAGCCCGCGCGCCAGCTGCGCCGCCAGACCGGTGTAACTGGCAGGTGACATGGTCCGCAGCCGGCCCTTTTCATCCTCGGGCAGTGCCAGCTTGTCGACGAAGCCCAGCATCAGCGCGCGTGTCATCGGCTGGCCGCGGGTGAAGGCTTTCAGCGGCTCGTACGGTTCGGGCAGGCCGTGGCGGCGCATCACCGTCTGCACCGCCTCGGCCATCACCTCCCAGGCGGCGTCCAGGTCGGCGGCCAGCGCAGTTTCATTGGTCTCCAGCTTGTCCAGGCCCTTGACCAGGCTGTCCAGCCCCAGCACCGCGTAGCCGAAGGCCACGCCCATGTTGCGCAGCACGGTGCTGTCGGTCAGGTCGCGCTGCCAGCGGCTGATCGGCAGCTTCTGGCTCAGGTGGGTCAGCAGCGCATTCGCCAGGCCGAAGTTGCCCTCGGCGTTCTCGAAGTCGATCGGGTTGACCT
>JBBRJU010000490.1:0-2838 GCA_038218895.1 Burkholderiales bacterium | reverse complement strand
CGAGATGGCGCGCGGGCAGGTCGTCGGCGAGATGGCGCTCTACACCGACGATGCGCGTTCAGCCACGGTGGTGGCCATCCGTGACTCGGTGCTGGTGCGGCTGGACCGGCCGGCATTCATGCGCTTGCTGGCAGCGGGGGCGCAGGTCTCCATTGCCATGACACGGCAGATGATCAAGCGGCTGCAGACCGCGCCGTTGCCGTCCGGCCTGGCGCGGCCGGTGGCCATCGGCCTGCTGCCCATCACCATCGGCGTGCAAGCCGAAGCCTTTGCGCGCAGCCTGGCCGCCCATTTGCAGCGCATCTTGCCCGCCGGCCGTGTCTGTGTCGTCGACGGTGACAGCCTGGACAGCGCGCTGCAGCAACCCGGGCTGGCGCGCCGTGCCAATGACGACGCCCTGGCCAACCGCTGCATTGCCCTCTACCTGGATGAGCTGGAGTCCACGCACGACTGCGTGCTGCTGCTGGGCGACGCTGCGCCCACGCCGTGGACCGAGCGCTGCAGCCGCCGCTGTGACGAGATGCTGCTGCTGGCTGACACCAACCAGCCCCCGGTGCTGCACGCCACTGAAACACAATTCCTGCAGCAGCGCCCTGGCCGCGCCGAAGCGGCCGAGGTGCTGGTGCTGCTGCACCCGGCCGACCGGCACTGCCCGCAGGGCACACGGGCCTGGCTGGCGCGGCGGCCGGTGGCCGGCCATGTCCATGTGCGCCCCGCGCTGGAGCGTGACATGGCGCGGCTGGCGCGCATCCAGGCCCGCACGGCCATCGGCCTGGTGCTGGCCGGTGGTGGCGCGCGGGGCCTGGCGCACCTGGGCATTGCGCAGGCGCTGCAGCAACGCGGCATCGAGGTCGATTGCATCGGCGGCACCAGCATCGGCAGCATCATGGCGGTGATGTTGGCCAGCGACCGGCCGCTCGACGAAGTCATCAACATTGCGCGCCGCGCCTTCAGCACCAATCCCACCGGCGACTACAACCTGCTGCCGCTGCTGTCGCTGATCCGCGGCCGGCGCATGCGCCGCATCAGCGAGACCGCCACCACCGAGTTGCTGGGTTGCCAGCCCGACATCGAAGACCTCTGGAAGAACTGGTACTGCGTGGCCAGCAACTACTCGCAGGCCACCGAACAGGTCATGCAAAACGGCGTTATCGTGAAGTCGATCCTGGCCAGCACCGCCATCCCTGGCGCCTTGCCGCCGGTGCTGCTGAACGGCGACCTGCTGTGCGACGGCGGCACCTTCAACAACTTCCCGGTCGACGTGATGCGCGGCCTGCGCGGCGTAGGCCAGGTCATCGGCGTGGACCTGAGTTTTCGCAAGCCCAGGCGCATCGCGCATGATGAAGTGCCCGGCAGCTGGGCGCTGCTGCGCGACCGCCTGCGCCCGCGCAAGCACCGCAAGTACCGCTTCCCGTCGCTGGTGGCCTACTTGATGAACGTCACCATCCTGTACAGCAGCTCGCGCCAGCGTGAGGCTTGCAGCCTCACCGACCTGCACTTCAACCCGCCGCTGGAGCGCGTGGGCATGCTGCAGTGGACCAAGTTCGAGAGCAACGTCGCGCAGGGTCGGGCACACGCGGTGCAGGTGCTGGACGCCCTGCCTGAAGGCGCGCTGGCATCGTTTTGCGCGCCGCCGGCGCCGGCGCACGGCAGCACGTGACACCCACCGCCGGCGACGCTCACCACTTCGCCGGCAACTTGCGCAGCAGCACGATGTGCTCGCGAGACACCTCGATGTAACCGCCGCGCATCAGATCCTGCAGCAGCCGGTTGACCATGGCCTTGGACGCGCCCAGGCGCTCGGCCATGCGCGCCTGGCTGAGCGGCCCCGGCACCACGCGCCGGCCGGTGTGTTCCACCGCCAGGGCGTCGAACAGGCCCGCGAGCCGCGTATAGACATCGGCCGACGCCAGCCGGCTGACGCTGCGGGTCAGCGTGCGCACCCGCTGCACCAGGCTCTGGATCAGCGGGAAGGCCAAGTCTGGCCGCAGGGCCAGCAAGCGCTCGACCTCGCTGCGTGTCACGCGGGTCAGCTGCGCCCGCACGGTCACCTGCACACTGGCGGCGCGCAGCTCGCCAGCCAGCATCAGCTCACCGAAGAACTCACCGGCTTGCAGCGTGTTCAGTTCGACCACCCGGTCACCGTCGCCCGCCACCACGGCACGCAGCTCCCCCGTGTGGATGATGTACATGGCGTCGGCCACATCGCCTTCACTGACGACCGTGGTGCCGGGCTCCCAGGTGCGTGTCTCACCCAGCTTGGCCAGCTCGGCGAGAAATTCATTGTGCTGCTCCAGACTGATCACCCTGTCGCTCCGTGCCCCACCGGTTCGGTGCCGCGCAGACTGTACCGGGCCGGCGTTGCGCCGCCCCTGGTGTGCTGCGGTGCCTGTGCTGCGGTGCCTTTGCTGCGGTCCCTGGCCTGCGGGCAAGCCCGCGCTGCACCGGCCCGTGGCATCTGCGATGCTTGACCCGAATGAGCCCACCCACACCGCCGCTGCCCGCCGACACCGATGCACAGAACCTGCGCCAGGCGATTGCCGCCCTGGAAGCCCAGCGCGGCCTGCTCGGCGATGCGGTGACCGCGCTGGCGCTGGCGCCGCTGCACCAGTTGCTGGCCGCTGCCGATGCATCACCGAAGTTGCGCCGGGCACAGGTGACGGTGCTGTTTGCCGACATCGTCGGCTCCACCGCACTGGCCGGCCGGCTGGACGCCGAAGACGCGCTCGAACTCTTCGGCGGCGTGCTGCAGCGTGCGGCCGACTGCGTGTGCGCCCAGGGCGGCCGCGTGCTGCGCTTCACCGGCGACGGCCTGAAGGCCGCCTTCGGCACCCAGGG
>JBBRJU010000489.1:0-2842 GCA_038218895.1 Burkholderiales bacterium | reverse complement strand
AGCACCAGCGCAAAAATCGTCAGCACGGCCCAGGCATGGCCGTGCACGACGCCGGCCTCGCCCAGCGCCACCGTGACGCCCGTGGCGACCAGCAGCGCGAGCCAAACGACGTCGATGCGTTGCAATCTCATGGCCAGATCCTCAACAAGTCTCGTCAGCGCACACCGTCAGTGCAGGTCATCAGCACCCACCGTCAGCGCATCACGTAGACCAGCGGGAACAGCACAATCCAGAGCAAATCCACCATGTGCCAGAACGCGGCCACCGTCTCGGGGGTGTGCATGTTGCCACCAGCGTAAGCGCCGCGCCGCGCCTGCACCCAGACGATCACCAGCAGCACGGCCGCCGCAGCCACATGCATGAAGTGAAACACCGTGAGCATCAGGTAGAACATGTAGAAGGTGTTGGTCGACATGTCGATGCCGGCCGCAAACTTCTGCCCCAGCTCAAGGCCCTTGCTCAGCATGAACGCCAGGCCACAGGCGATGGCCGCCGCAAGCCAGCGTGCGCCGTTGCGGGACGCGTCGGCACGCAGCGCGTGCACCGCGCGTGCCACGCACCAGCTGCCGCTGAGCAGCAGCACGGTGTTGAGCGCACCGGCGCGCAGGTCGAGGGTGGCCTGCGAGGCATTGAAGACCTCCAGCTCGAAGGTCCGCGCAAACGCGAAGCTCACGAACATCACACCGAAGGTGAGCATCTCGAGCGCGATGATGAACCAGATCGCCAGGTCGCCGCGCAGGCGCGGTTCTTCATTGCGGGGGGAGGCCGCAGCTGCGGTGGTCTCCACACAAGGGCTGGTCATCTGCGTCATCTGCAGTGGGGGGCGTGTTGCACCCTGTGGCACCTTGCTGCACAAAAACCGGCTGCCAGAACAGGCGCCAGGCTGGTGCGACCGGCAAGGATCGAACTTGCGACTAAGCCTTCGGAGGGCCCAATGATATCCACTTCACCACGGTCGCAGCGGGGATGACAGCCCATCATTCTATGCCAGAGCCTGCCGCAGCAGCGCGCGGCGGCGCCGGGTCGCCGGTGGCAACGCCCCTTCTATAATTGACAGGTTTTGCACGGGGCAGCTTGCGGCTGGGCCTGACCGCGAACCATTCCCCGCCCTGCAGATCGACCAGCACCGCGCCCAACCCGAGGACCCCATGAGCGACGCCCAGCAGACCCAGCATGAAGCCAACCACGACGGCCCGATCCGCACGCCCAAGCAACTGATCGGCGCCGTGGTGGCTTCGTTCGTGGTGCCCATCGTGGTGATCATCATGCTGGCCAACTTTGTCGACTTCGGTGGCAAGTCGGGTGCCGGCAGCGACAGCATGACGGCCGAGGCGGTGGCCCGGCGCATCCAGCCGGTGGGCTCGATCGTGCTGAAGGATGCGTCAGCGCCGGTCGTGCTCAAGACCGGCGAACAGGTCTATGCCGCCCAGTGCGGTGCCTGCCACACGGCCGGCGTCGCCGGTGCGCCCAAGTCCGGTGACACCGTGGCCTGGGCCCCGCGCATCAAGACCGGCTATGAGGCGCTGCTGAACTCCGCGCTGAAGGGCAAGGGCGCGATGGGTGCCCAAGGCGGCGGCGAGTTGAGCGACCTGGAGATCGGCCGGGCCGTGGTGCACATGGCGAATCAGGCTGGTGCCAAGTTCGACGAGCCGGCTGCCCCTGCTGCAGCCGCAGCGTCGGCCCCGGACGCCGCAGCGTCGAAGTGATCGGCGTGCCGCGCTGACGTTCGACCGCCACGCAGGCGGCTGCGTTACCGACAGCAGCGTGCGGGTGGCTGAGTTGCCGACGGCCGCCGTGCAGGCGGCTGGCTCGTTTCACGGCATCGGCGTGCGCACGAATCCGAAGCGCTGGGGTGCTTCGGCCGCGTCCAGTGGTTGCGGCTGCCACAGCCCTTGCTCGATGGCGCGGGCAGCGTCCAGCATGTCCTGGCTGTGCACCAGCCCCAGGCCCAGGTCGGTGCTCAGGTAGAGCCGGCCTTCGGCGTCCAGCCAGCAGCCCTGCACCTGCGCTGGCAGGCCGGTGTGGCTGGTGACGCTGGGGGGCTGGCCGGCATCGGCAGCGTCACCGGCAGCCTCGGCATCACCGGCATCGGGCCACTGCACCCGCCACACCCAGGGAGTGGCCTCCAGCTGCGCATACACCCGCTGCGGCCCGTTCTGGAAATTCCAGCAGCCCGCCGCGTCGGCCTGGTAGTTGCGGGCGATGAAGGCCTTGAGCTTGTCGTGGTCGATGCGGCTGCCCTTGACCTGCGGAAACGGCCCGGCGGCCTGGATGCGGTCGTCGCGCATGTACCAGTCGCCGCGCGCATCCAGCGCCAGCCAGCCGTAACAGTTCGGCACGTTGGGCCATTTTTTCAGTGCAGCCTTGACGATGTCGTCCATGGGGGGCTCCGGGTGGTTGCGCGCGCAAGTTCAGCGGTGCTGGGCCAGCCAGCGTGCCACGGCTTGCGGCAGTGCGTGCAGATGGCCCGGAAATCGCCCTTGCGGAAAGCCCACATGGCCGCCGTGCGGCGGCTGCCACAGCTGCACGAAGCGCCCCACCTGGCCGGCCTGCGGCAGGCTGGCGGCGGGCACGAAGGGGTCGTTCAGCGCGTTGATCACCAGTGCCGGGATGCGGATGCGCGCCAGGTGCGGCTTGGCCGACGCGCGCGCCCAGTAGTCGTCGGTGTTGCGAAAGCCATGCAGCGGCGCGGTGAACAGGTTGTCGAACTGGTACAGGTCGCGGGCGGCCAGCATCGCCTCGCGGTTGAACAGGCCCGGGTGCTGGGCCAGCTTGGCCAGGGCCTTGGGCTTCATGCTCTGCAGGAACATGCGGGTGTAGACCTGCCGGTTGAAGCCGCGGC
>JBBRJU010000488.1:0-2842 GCA_038218895.1 Burkholderiales bacterium | reverse complement strand
GCGCCTGAGCCATGCGCGGGTCCACGGCATCAACGACTTCATCACCGAAGACACCGAGGAATGCTGGCAACGCATCGACGCGGCCGGCGGCCGGCCGCTGCATGTGATCGAAGGCCCGCTGATGGCCGGCATGAACGTGGTGGGTGACCTGTTCGGCCAGGGCAAGATGTTCCTGCCGCAAGTGGTCAAGAGCGCCCGCGTGATGAAGCAGGCGGTGGCCCACCTGCTGCCCTACATCGAGGCCGAGAAGAAGCTGCTGCAGGACGCCGGCGGTGATGTGAAGGCCAGGGGCAAGATCGTCATCGCCACGGTCAAGGGCGACGTGCACGACATCGGCAAGAACATCGTCACCGTGGTCTTGCAATGCAACAACTTCGAGGTGGTGAACATGGGCGTGATGGTGCCCTGCCAGGACATCCTGGCCAAGGCGCGCGTGGAAGGCGCCGACATCATCGGCCTGAGCGGCCTGATCACCCCCAGCCTGGAAGAGATGCAGCACGTGGCCGCCGAAATGCAGCGTGATGACTGGTTCCGCACCAGGAAGATCCCGCTGCTGATCGGCGGGGCCACCTGCAGCCGGGTGCACACCGCGGTGAAGATCGCGCCGCACTATGAAGGCCCGGTGGTCTACGTGCCCGACGCCAGCCGCAGTGTGGGCGTGTGCAGTGACCTGCTGAGCGACGAACGCGCGGCGAAGTTCATCGCCGACCTGAACACCGACTACGACAAGGTGCGTGCGCTGCACGCCAGCAAAAAGGCCACGCCGCTGGTGACGCTGGCCGCCGCGCGTGCCAACAAGACAGCCATCGACTGGGCGGCTTACACCCCCCCGGTGCCGAAATTCATCGGCCGCCGTGTCTTCAAGAACTACGACCTCGCCGAGCTGGCCGGCTGCATCGACTGGGCGCCGTTCTTCCAGACCTGGGACCTGGCCGGCAAATTCCCGGACATCCTGAAGGACGAGGTGGTGGGTGCGGAAGCGGTGCGGGTGTTCAGCGACGGCAAGCGCCTGCTGCAGCGCGCCATCGGCGGCCACTGGCTGCAGGCCAACGGTGTGGTGGGCTTCTGGCCGGCCAATACGGTGGACCACGACACCATCGCCATCTATGCCGATGAAAGCCGCAGCCAGGTGCTGATGCACTGGCGCCCGCTGCGGCTGCAGACCGAGCGGCCGGTGGTCGACGGCGAGAACGGCCAGAAAATCAAGCGCGCCAACCGCAGCTTGGCTGATTTCATCGCGCCGCGCGCCGACGCGGGCGGCAAGCCTGACTACATCGGCTTGTTTGCGGTCACCGCTGGCATAGGCATCGAGAAGAAGATCGCCCAGTTCGAGGCCGACCACGACGACTACCAGGCCATCATGCTCAAGGCCCTGGCCGACCGCCTGGCCGAGGCCTTTGCCGAGCGGCTGCACCAGCGGGTGCGCACCGACCTGTGGGGCTATGCGCCCGATGAAGCGCTGAGCAATCCGCAGCTGATCGCCGAGCAGTACCGCGGCATCCGCCCCGCGCCTGGCTACCCGGCCTGCCCCGACCACAGTGTCAAGCGCGCGATGTTCGCGGCCCTGCAGGCCAGCGACATCGGCATGGGCCTGACCGAGAGCCTGGCGATGACACCGGCGGCCTCGGTCAGCGGTTTCTACCTGGCCCATCCTGAATCCACCTACTTCAACGTGGGCCGCATCGGCAACGACCAGGTGCAGGCCTGGGCCGAAGCCGAGGGCCTGGGCGTGGCCGAGGCCGAGCGGCATCTGGCGCCGCTCTTGTGACAGCGGGGCCCGGCCGCGCGCTGACAATACGCCGATGCATCCGCCTGCCCGCACCGTCGTCCTGCTGCTCAATGTGGCGCATGCGTTCGACCACCTCTTTCTGCTGATCTTCGCCACCGCAGTGGCCGCCATTGCGGCCGACTTCGGCTTTGCCCGCTGGGAAGACCTGATGCCTTACGGCGTCGGTGCCTTCCTGATGTTCGGCCTGGGCTCGTTGCCCGCCGGCAAGCTGGGCGACAGCTGGGGCCGGCGGCCGATGATGCTGGTGTTCTTCTTCGGCATGGGCGCGTCGGCACTGCTGGCTGCGGCCACGCAGAACGCCTGGCAGCTGGCGGCTGCGCTGAGCTTGCTGGGCGCGTTTTCGGCCATCTACCACCCGGTGGGCATCCCGATGCTGGTGCAGGGCGCCAAGAAGCCGGGCGCCACCATCGGCGTCAACGGGCTCAGCGGCAATCTGGGCATCGCCGTGGCGGCGCTGGCCACCGGCTTTCTGGTGCACTTGGCCGGCTGGCGCGCGGCGTTTGTGGTGCCGGGCCTGGTGTGCATCGCGCTGGGTGGTCTGTTCGCCTGGCTGGTGCCGGCCGAAGACCAGCCGCCGTCCCGGCGCAAGGCCGGCCATGCGATCGCGCTGGCCCCCGGCCAGCTGGCGCGGGTGCTGGTGGTGATGACCGTGGCATCGGCCACTGCCGGGCTGCTGTTCAACCTCACCACCAACGGCAATGCCCAGCTGCTGTCCGAGCGCCTGAACGGCCTGGTGAACGACCCGGCCACCATCGGCATGCTGCTGGCCGGCGTGTATGCGCTGGCCAGCCTGTCGCAGGTGGTGGTGGGCCGGCTGCTGGACCGGGTGCCGCTCAAGCGCCTGCAGCTCTGCATCGTGCTGGCGCAGGCGCCGCCGCTGCTGCTGGCGGCATCGATGGCGCAGGGCTGGTGGCTGTATGCCGCATTGCTGGGCGTGATGATCCTGATCTTCGGCGCCATCCCGTTCACCGATGCGGTGATCGTGCGCTATGTCGATGACCGCACTAAAAATTTAATGAAATTTCGTAATTCATTTCCCCTAGGACGTAAGAG
>JBBRJU010000487.1:0-2844 GCA_038218895.1 Burkholderiales bacterium | reverse complement strand
CGCAGGCCGCACGCTGGTGGACGGCGCCAGGGCCTGGCCATCGAGCAGGGCTGCAGCCCGCATCGGCCCGTTGGCCGGCAACGGCCGCTGTGGCGGCGCCTCACGTGCGGCCAGTGCCAGCTCCAGCCGCACCGGCAGGCCGGCCAGCTCGGTCAGGATGTTCTCGATGCGGTGTGCGTACTGCGAGCGGATCCAGTCCAGCTTGAAGCGGTTGGGCACACGCACCTGCGCCACCGCACCGCCGTGGCCGTCATCGCTGATGTCGGCCGGCGGCAAGGCGCGGATCCAGGTGTTGAATTGCTGTTCGGACAGCTCGGTGGCGAGTTGATCGCAACCCCGCTGCCACAGGTCTGGGCTCATTGTGGACAAGTTGGTCTGAGAGCGGCTGCATTGTAGGCCCGGCGGGCCCGTCAGGCCATGGTTATCCACAGTTCAGGGCCGCATGTCGATCGGGCCGCCAAGCCGCGGCTTGTGGTGCAAGTGTTTGACCGCAAAGGGGGTTTTTGCTCTAATCATGGGTTTCCCCAACGCGCAGGTGTGTGCTGGGCAAGCCTGCGGGTGCCAACCCCTGGCCCGCAGCACGACCCCGAGATTGGCATCCGGCACCCGCCGGTGCAACCTGCACACAGCGTTGCGGACACCCCAGAAGATCCCAGAAGATCGCAGAAGGAAATCACCATGAAGCGCACCTACCAGCCTTCCAAGACACGCCGCGCCCGCACGCATGGCTTTCTCGTCCGCATGAAGACCCGTGGCGGCCGCGCAGTCATCGCTGCGCGCCGCGCCAAGGGCCGCAAGCGCCTGTCGCAGGTCTGACGCCGGCGGCGGCGGCATCCCCTGTCGCGCAACCAGGCTCCGGCAGCAGCACCACAGGCCATGGTCGGGCGCATCCTGCGATCGGCCGATTTCCAGCGGGTGCTGGCCATGTCGCCACGCGCGCGAAGCCCGCACTTCGCCGCGCACCATGTGCCGGCTTGCCCCAGCCTGCCTGCGAAGCCGCAGCGCAAGCAGCTTTCAACAGACTTATCCACAGGTGATGCACCCAGTTGCCCACCGGCTGTGGATGATGTTGCCGCCGTGACGCCTGACAGCCCACCCCAGGGCCAATGGCTTGGCCTGGTGGTGCCCAAGAAGCACGCCCGCCGCGCAGCCACCCGCAACCTGATCAAGCGCCAGATGCGCGCCATCATGGCCAGCGCCGGCACAGCCCTGCCTGCCGGCCTGTGGGTGCTGCGCCTGAAAGCCCCGTTCGACCGCCAGCTGTTCATCAGCCCGGCGTCGGTGCCCTTGCTGCAGGCCGCCCGCGACGAACTGCAGCTGTTGCTGCAGCGCGCCGCTGCGCCGCGTCGCTGACGGGCCGACCGTGGGCATTCCTTCTGTCGGCCAATGGCCGCGCCTGGGGCTGATCGGCCTGGTGCATGGCTACCGGCTGCTGCTCAAGCCCTGGCTGGGCAATGTGTGCCGCTTCGAGCCCAGCTGCTCGGCCTATGCCCTGGGCGCACTGCAGCAGCACGGCGCTGCGGCAGGCACCTATCTGGCTGCGCGCCGCATCCTGCGCTGCCACCCCTGGTGTGACGGCGGTTGCGACCCCGTGCCCACCACGGCCCCCGCCCTGTTCACCCGTTTGCTTTCTTCGAAGACCCGTCCATGACCGACATCCGCCGTTCCATCCTCTGGATCGTGTTTTCCGTCTCGCTGGTGATGCTCTGGGATGCGTGGAACACGCACAACGGCCATCCGTCGATGTTTGCGCCCACGCCGACCAAGCCTGTTGCGGCCGCTGGCGCAGCACCGGCACCGGCACCGGCCCTGGCGTCTGCCGCTGGTGTGCCTGCCGCAGCGGCGGTGCCTGGCGCCACCCCGGCGCCGATCGGCGCTGCAGCCACGCCCACGCCCACACCCGGTGCGGCCGGGCCGGTGGCCAGCGAGCAGGTGACCATCACCACCGACGTGGTCAAGGCCACCTTCGACACCAAGGGCGGCGACCTGGTGCGCCTGGAACTGCTGCAGTACCGCGACGCCGTCGACCCGAAGCAGAACGTGGTGCTGTTCGACCAGAGCGTGCAGCGGGTGTACCTGGCCCAGACCGGCCTGGTGACCACCCAGCCCGGCGTGTCATTGCCCAACCACCTGACCGTGATGCGTGCGCTGCCGGGTGAACGCAACCTCGCTGCCGGCCAGGACAGCCTGAGCATCAGCTTTGAATCGCCCGAGGTGGGCGGCGCCCAACTGGTCAAGACCTACACCTTCCAGCGCGGTGCCTACCCGGTGGCCGTGCAGCACACCGTCAAGAACAACGGCGCCACTGCCATCAGCCCGCAGCTGTACCTGCAGCTGGCGCGTGACGGCAACCCGCCGGCCGGTGAATCGAGCTTTTACTTCACCTTCACCGGCCCGGCGATGTACACCGACGCCAACAAGTTCAAGAAGATCGATTTCAAGTCCATCGAGAAGGGGTCGACCGACCACGACAAGAGCGCCGACAACGGCTGGGTGGGCATGGTGCAGCATTACTTTGCCAGTGTCTGGCTGCTGCCTGACAAGACACAGCGCGAGTTCCGCACCGCCAAGGTGAGTGACAACTTCTATTCCATCGCCATGGTGCTGCCGCTGGGCGAGGTGGCGCCCGGTGCCAGCAAGAGCTACACGGCCACGCTGTTTGCCGGCCCGCAGGAAGAGAAGAAGCTCGAACTGCTGGCGCCCGGGCTGGAGCTGGTCAAAGACTACGGCTGGCTGACGATCCTGAGCAAGCCCTTGTTCTGGCTGCTTGACCAACTGCACAAGATGCTGGGCAACTGGGGCTGGGCCATCGTCGCCCTGGTGGTGCTGCTCAAGATCGCGTTT
>JBBRJU010000486.1:0-2857 GCA_038218895.1 Burkholderiales bacterium | reverse complement strand
GGGCCCCGCACACCGGCAGCGCCTGGACCGGCTGCTGAGCGCCAGCACCCTGTCGAGCGAGCTGTGCGGCCGCCTGGCCGCACCGCTGGGCCTGGCCGACCCAGGCGCACTGGTCACCCAGGCGGTGCTGTGCTTTCTGGGCCCGCTGGCGACCACCGTGCTGCTGCAGCCTGGCAGCCCGGCCTGGGGCCCGCACGCCAGCCTGCTGGACCAGCTGGCTGCCGAGCAGCAGGCGCTGGGCCTGGGCGCCGGTGAGGTGGGCGCGCTGCTGATGCAGGCCTGGGGCCTGCCAGCCAGCATCGTGCAAGAGGTGCGTGATGCCGGCAGCCTGCTGGTGACGCCAGCCCACTTGGTGGACCCCCGCCGCGCGCCGCGCCTGGCCCTGTGCTACCTGGGCACCCGCCTGGGCGAGCGGCTGGCCCAGGGCAGCCTCACCGATCTGGCCGACGTGGCCGACCCGGGCGACGGCACACGACTGGCCGATTGGCAGCGCAGCCATCCGGACGACCCCGACTTTTGCCACCTGGGCAGCTACTTGGCGCTGCCGGCACTCGCCCCGCTGGGTGCCCAGCTGCAAAACCCGGCCTTGCTGGCGGCCATGCGCGCCCTGCAGGGCCGCACCGCGCAACCCGCCTGAGGTCGGTCAGCGCCCCGGCCAGGGCCGCGGTACGCGGGCCAGGCGGCCCAGCGCCGCCGTGCAGGCCGGCAGCAGGGCCGCATGCCGGGCGCTCAGCCAGCCCACTGCAAACCAGGCATGCGGGTCGGCTTCAGCCAGGGCGCGGCAATGGGCCAGCGCCACCACGGTGTCGTTCACCGCGCCGAGCCGGGTCTGCGCCAGCTTCAGGCGCTTCAGCAAATGGGCGACCCGCTTGGCAGGCCACAGCCCGGCGCTGAGCTCGGTGAGGTAGCGCAGCCGCTTGATGCGCCGGCGCAGCCGGTGGCGGGCCAGGTCGTCCAGGCTGGCGAAGCGGCGTCCGTCGCGGCGCACCTGGCGCAGCAGCTGCTGCAGCGGGCCGGGCAGCACCGCACGGGCCGCCAGCGGCGCGACCGGCGATACAGGCGTGGGCGAAGCGGGCGATTCGGGCGATTCGGGCGGCCAAGCCGGCGCGGTCGGCAGGCCCAGGCCGAGCAAGACCAGCCACAGTTGCTGGGTGGCGGGCGCGCGCAGCACGCAGGCCGGGTCGGCCGCCGGCGCGGCCGGCGGTGGCGCCTGCAGCGCTGGCGCGCCAGCGGCCTGCAGCGCGGGCCACAGCCAGCTGGCCATCGCATCGGCATCACGCGCCGCGCCCAGCTGCTGGAACAGCCCGGCCAGCGCCTGCCGGGCGGCAGCGGCCTCGCTGGCGTCGGCCGCCGGCCAGCAGGCGCCCAGCACGCTGCGCAGCCGGCGCAGGCCCACCCGCAGCTGGTGCAGGTGCTCGGGCTGCGCCGGCCCCGCCGCCATCTGGCTGGCATTGGCCAGCACCTGGCGCAGGGTGTTGGACAGCATGGCGCTGCGGGCGATTTCCAGGCTGCCCCGGCGGTCCAGGTGCAGTGGCCGGGCCAGGGCCGGCGGGCTGCCGGGCAGGCCGGCGGCCAGGGTGTGGCCCAGCTCGCTCTTGCTGCGCACATCCAGTAGCAGGCCGAAACGGGCCGCCCAGCGGCCGGCCAGCGCCAGCAGCGCCTGCGGCGGCCCCGACAGCAATTCAAACTCGATCTCGCACAGCGGCAGGCTGCGGCCGTCGGCCTGCACCACGCCTTCGTCCAGCGCCAGCTCGATCAGCGCGCCGCCGCTGCGCAAGCTGCGCCGGGTGCGCCGCACCGTGGTGGTGTAGCGCTCCAGCAGCGGTGGCTGGCCGGCATCGGCCAGCAGGCGGCGCAGTGCGGCACCGGCTGCGCTGGCGTCGTGGCGGGTGATCACCAGCGCCGGGCGCGCCGGGCCTGGCAATGTGTCTGGCGGCATGGCCACCGGCACGTTGTGCTCCAGTCGCTGCAGCGCGCTGCCGCCTTCGGCCTTCAACGTCTGCACCCAGTCGGCGCCTTCGCGCCGCAGGCGCAGGGCCATGCGCGCCTGCGCCAGGTGCTCGCCAGCGGTGTCGAAATAGGCAGCCGCCAGGGGCTGGACCTCGGCACTGGCCGTGGCCACGGCACGGCGCAGCGCGGCCAGGCGTGCGGGCGGGATGCGGAACTTGAGCTCGGTTTCAGTCGCCATGCGGCCGATGCTGCCACGGCTGCCGCTGCGGCCAGGCCGACCGCCTTAAACTATCGGGTGATCCCTGAGTTGCCCCGAGGCCCGCCGCCATGCACATGTTCTGGAAGCCCTACACCTCCGACGTCACCGACTTCATCGCTGAGCTCAAGGCCAAGAAGCCCACGCTGGAAGCCGAACAGCGCGCCGGCCGTGCGCTGCTGTGGGACAAGCAGATCGACCGCAGTGCCCAGGCCGACTACAGCGCGGCCACGGTGCCGCAGACGCCCTACGTGTACTTTCCGCGCCCCAAGCAGCGCTGAGCGTCTGAGCCTGGCCCGGCCGTTGCCCTGCCTTGACCGACCCGGCCGCCAGCTCCACCGATTCTCTGCGCCTGGCGCTGCCGCCGGCGCCTGCGCCGGTGCTGGCCCTGGCACCGCTGCCCGGTGACGAGGGTGCCGCCGCCGTGGCCGATGCCGAGCGCCTGCCAGTGGACCGGGTGGCGCTGGCCCGCCTGTACGGCGAGCCGCTGTTTCGCATGCCCACCGACCTGTACATCCCGCCGGATGCACTGGAGGTGTTTCTCGAAGCCTTCGAAGGCCCGCTGGACCTGCTGCTCTACTTGATCCGCCGGCAGAACTTCAACATCCTCGACATCCCGCTGGCCGACGTGACACGCCAGTACCTGACCTA
>JBBRJU010000485.1:0-2858 GCA_038218895.1 Burkholderiales bacterium | reverse complement strand
CTGCTGTTCGGCTTTCTCGATGCCGTGGCCATCCGCCTGCAGGGCGTGGCGCTGCCGGCCGCGCTGGGCGGCGGCGCGGTGCCGGTGCAGGCGATCCAGGCCCTGCCCTACGTGATGACGGTGGTGCTGCTGGCCGGGTTCATCGGCCGGTCGCGCGCACCCGCCGCCCTGGGCATGCCGTACATCAAGACCCGCTGAACCGCTGAACCGTTGTGAGCGAACCCATGCCCACCCCCGACGACCCGATGACCCGGCTGCTGGCCGCAGCCCGCGCCGCGCGCGAACGCGCCTACGCGCCCTACTCGCGCTTTGAGGTGGGTGCCGCGCTGCTGGACGAGCACGGCCACATCCACGCCGGCTGCAACATCGAGAACGCCGCCTACCCGCAGGGCCAGTGCGCCGAGGCCACCGCCATCGGCCACCTGGTGCTGGCGGGCGGCACACGCATCCTGGCCGCCGTGGTGGTGGGCGTGGCGGCCGCGCCGGTCACGCCCTGCGGCGGCTGCCGCCAGCGGCTGCGCGAATTTGCTGCTGACGATATGCCGGTGTGGGTGGCTGATCTGGACACGGTGCGCGCCCGCTTCACGCTGGGCCAGCTGCTGCCGGCCAGCTTCGGGCCGGCGCACCTCGGCCCCTGACGCGGTTCGGCAGGCTGAATCTGCGAGGATGCCGTCTTCCCAGTCGTTCGCCGTGCCGCCATGAACCCCGCTGACCTGCCCGCCGCCATCGCCACCAGCGTCGATCACATCCGTGCCGCTGCCCCGGGGCTGGCGCCGCGCCTGGGCCTGGTGCTGGGCTCGGGCTGGGACGGCATTGCCGACCTGGTGCATGGCGCCATCGACATCCCCTATGCAGACCTGCCGGCCTTTCCGGTGCTGGGTGTGGCCGGCCATGCCGGCAGCCTGCGCCTGGGCACCATCGGACAGGGCCCGCAGGCGCGCCCGGTGGCGCTGCTGCGCGGCCGCCAACATGCCTACGAAACCGGCGACGCTGCCGGCATGAAGGGCGCCGTCCGCACGCTGGCCGCGCTGGGCTGCCAGGCCCTGGTGCTGAGCAATGCCGCCGGCAGCCTGGAGCCCAGCATGCCGCCGGGGTCGCTGATGCTGATCAGCGACCACCTGAACATCGTGCAGCGCACGCCGCTGCATGACGAGCCCGGCGCCAGCCGTTTCGTCGACATGGGCGAGGCCTACTGCGCCACGCTGCGCGACCAGGCCGCCGCCGCCGCACCCGAGGCCGGCGACGGGCTGCACGAGGGTGTGTACGCCTGGGTGCTGGGCCCGCAGTTCGAAACCCCGGCCGAGATCCGCATGCTGCGGCTGATGGGCGCACAGGCGGTGGGCATGAGCACCGTGCCCGAGACCATCCTGGCCCGCCATGCCGGGCTGCGGGTGCTGGGCCTGTCGATGTTCACCAACTATGCCGCCGGCATGTCCGACGAAGCCCTGAGCCACGCCCACACCCTGGCCACCGCCAGCGCCACCGCCGCGCTGGCGCAACGGCTGCTGGCAGCGGTGGTGCCGGCGCTGGTGGTGTAGCGCGGGCAGCCTGTGGCCTGCGGCTCAGCCCACCGCCACCACCACCTCTTGAAAGCCCACCCTGGCGCTGCCCTAAGCGTGACAAAGCGCTGATGGCCATTGCCGCAGGTCCACGGTGAAAACACGCCGGGCCAGCAGCTGCCGAAGATGCGCCCGGCGTTGTGCTGGCAGTCGAATGCGGCCAGCGCCCGCAAGTCGTCCCGGGTGAACTTGCTGTTGTGGTCGACAAACGGTTTCTTGCGGGCGATGCCCAGCGGCTGGAACAAGTCCCACAGCTCGACCACACAAGCCAGCACGCCACGCTGGTGGTCGGCAAAGTCCATCAGGTCGCCGTGCAGCGGCTTGTCGGGTTCGTCGAGGAATTCATCGAAGCCGCCCGCGCCGCGCGTGTGGCGGCGGTTTGCGCGCCGTTCGACCAGCCCGCGCTGCGCGACACGATCGAAAACACCCGACGGCCGCGCGCACAGGTCATCGACCATGTCAACTTCGACCAGGTCACCTTCGCGGGGTTTTCAGCGCAGGTCGGGGCGCAGGCGCAGCAGGTGGTCAAAGGCTTTGCCGACGACATCCGCCAGGGATCGGCCGGCAGCTTCAGATTTCACGGCCGTCCAGATGCCGGTAGCGGATCAGCATCAGCGGCGCCAGCTTGCGGGCAACACCATGCATCGGCAGCGGCACAGGGTCGGTGAAGGGCAACGCCAATTCTGAATCCGGCGTACCGCAGACCGCCTTGGCGAACTCGCCGCCCAGCGCCACCGCCAGGCCTACCGCGCGACCGTTGCAGCCCACCCAACCCCAAGCGTCGGGCCCGAGCCGGTGGAAACGCGGCATGAAGTCGTTGGTCATGCCGACGTAGCCATTCCACACCGGATCGATGCGCAGCGCGCCCAGCTGTGGCCACAACCGCTGCAGACGCGCGGCGATGGTGCTGCGCAGCCGATCAGCGCGGTTGAAGGGCAGCAGGATCGCGCCGCCCGCGATCAATCGCTGGCGCTTGTCGAAACGTGCGAAGTACAACTCACCGTGTGTGTCAGACAGCGCCTGACGGCCCGGGATCACGGTCTTGCGAACTGCTTCGGACACCGGCTGCGTGGCCATTTGCCACGACAGCACCGGCACCACCTCGCGCGCAAGCCTCGGCGCCAGCCCAGGCGCAAATTCAGCGGTGTAGGCATTGGTGGCCAGCACCAGCGCGCGGGCGCGCACCGTGCCGCCGCGTGTGCGCACCTGCCAGCGACCGCCTGCGCGGGAGAAGTCGAGTGCGGGGGTGTGCGCATAGAGGCTTGCGCCAGCGTCAACCGCCGCGCGTGCCATCCCGCG
>JBBRJU010000484.1:0-2864 GCA_038218895.1 Burkholderiales bacterium | reverse complement strand
AACTTTCTTGTCGCGACAAGAAAGTCACCAAAGAAACGCGTTTCGAACTTGGCGTACGGCACCGCGTGCTTGATCAGGCCCAGGCGCCGCGCCTCGCCTGTCCGGCTCGAACACCTTGCCCCTGGCGACCGCGGTCGCTTCGGCGGTGGTTCCGCTCAGCAGACCGTCGTCACGCTCGGTCAGCGCATGCAGTCCGTCGGCTGCTTCGATGTCTGCGGTTCTGCACGGTCGCCGCATGCACCGACCGTACCTTGCCGGGGTGGTCACGTCACAGCCCTGACCGGGGGGGCACGGCCGTGGAATGGCCGTGCTGCGTCCGGCTGGCGATGTGCGAGCCGAACAGGCGAGTCGCCCGCCTCGATGCCACCAAGCGTTGCGCTGGCATCGGAAAGTTAAAAAAAAGCGCCTCTTTGTCCAACTTTCTGGCGCAGCAGAAAGTTGGTCGCCCGCCGGGGCGAGACCCGGCGCGCTGCAGCAAATCGGCGAAGCACCAGCAAGACGCACAAGCAACAAAGCAGCCAGCAACCAGCCACAAGCAACCAGCCACCAACGGCAGCTCAGAGCCCATTCCGGCCCTCCACCCTCAGCCCTCCACCTGGCGCCAGTACGACGGATCGCCGTAGTGGTGCTTCAGGTAGTCGATCCACAGCCGCACCCGCAGGGGCAGGTGCTTGCGTTGCGGCAGCACCGCGTAGATGCCGTTGGGCGGCGCGGCGAAGGCTTCCAGCACGGCCACCAGGGTGCCTGCGGCGATGTCGCCTTCCACTTCCCAGGTGCTGCGCCAGGCCAGCCCCAATCCCTGCCGGCACCAGGCATGCAGCACCTGGCCGTCGCTGCAGTCGATGCGGCCGCTGGGTCGCAGGTGGGTGACGGCGCCGTCCACCTGGAACGCCCAGCCACGGGTCTGGCTGGCGTCGGACGACAGCGTCAGGCACTCATGCCGGGCCAGATCGCCGGGGTGCTGGGGCGTGCCGGCGCGTTGCAGGTAGGCCGGCGCGGCCACGCACAGCCGGCGGTTGTCGGCCAGGCGCATGCTGATCAGGCTGCTGTCGGGCATGTCGCCCACCCGCACCGCGCAGTCAAAGCCCTCGTGGACGATGTCGACCACCCGGTCACTGAGATTCAGCGACAGGTGCACGTCGGGGTGGCGGGCCAGAAAGCCCGGCATCAGCGGTGCCACATGGCGCCGGCCGAAGCCCGCCGGCGCGGTGATGCGCAGCGCGCCACTGGCCTTCACCCCGCCGGCTGACACGCTGGCCTCGGCATTGGCCATGTCGGCAAGGATGCGCTGGCAATCCTCCAGGTAGGCGCTGCCTTCATGGGTGAGGCTGATGCGCCGGGTGGTGCGCAGCAGCAGCTTCACGCCCAGGCGTTCTTCCAGCGCGTCGATGCGCCGGCCCACCACCGCCGGTGCCACGCCTTCGGCCTGGGCTGCCGCCGTCAAACTGCCCTTGGCCGCCACCAAAACGAACGATTCGATTTGCTTCAACCGATCCATCGCCGCAGATTACCGATGATTCAGTCATGAATCAACCGCGGCGCCTCTTGGCGGCCGATCATCGATTCATCGCCGTTTTGTCATAAATCCTTGCCGCAGGGCGCACTTAATGGCTGAATGAGTTCGTAATACAGTCGAGGAAATGCTGGACGCCGCACCCCTGCCCAAGCCTGATGCCGTGCTGTTCGACGCCTACGGCACGCTGTTCGACGTCTACAGCGTGGGCTTGGCCGCCGAGCAACTGTGGCCCGGCCATGGCGATGCGCTGGCCCGGTTGTGGCGCGACAAGCAGATCGAATACACCCGCCTGTGCTCGATGAGCTTGCGCTACCGGCCGTTCTGGGCGCTGACCCGCGCCGGCCTGCGCTATTCAGCGCAGAAGCTGGGCTTGCCGCTGGACAGCGCGGCCGAAGGCCGGCTGATGAATGAGTACCGGCATTTGTCGGCCTTCCCGGAGAACCGTGGGGTGCTGCAGGCGCTGGCGCAGCGCGGCGTTCGTACCGGCATCCTCAGCAATGGCGACCCGGAGATGCTGGGCGTGGCGGTCAAGAGCGCCGGCCTGCAGGACCTGGTCGCCCCGCTGCTCAGCGCCCACAGTGTGCAGCGCTTCAAGACCGACCCCGCTGTCTACCAATTGGGCCCGCAGGCGCTGGGCCTGCCGGCCCGGAAGATCCTGTTCGTCTCCAGCAACGGCTGGGACGCCATCGGCGCCACCTGGTTCGGCTTCACCACGCTGTGGGTGAACCGCGCCGGCGGCCCGCTGGAGCAGCTCGACACCATCCCCACCCGCACCGGGCGCAACCTGCGCGCGGTGCTGGATTTCTTTCCTGCCCCCTGACGTTGAACCTGACGCCCACCCTGTCGCACACCATGACCACACGCACCACCATCCACCGCCTGCAAGTGGCCAGCAATCTGGCCAGCTTCATCAACGACCGGGTGCTGCCCGGCACCGGGGTCGACCCGGCGGCCTTCTGGGCCGGGTTCGACGCCATCGTGCACGACCTGGCACCGAAGAACGCTGCGCTACTGGCCGAGCGCGACCGCCTGCAGGCGGCCATGGATGCGTGGCACACCAAGCACCCCGGCCCTATCAAGAACATGGCCCGATACCAGGCCTACCTGGAGAAGATCGGCTATCTGGTGCCGGTGACGGCTCATGTGAAGGTGACGACCAAGAACGTCGATGCCGAGCTGGCGTTGCAGGCCGGCCCGCAGCTGGTGGTGCCGATCACCAACGCGCGCTATGCACTGAATGCCGCGAATTCGCGCTGGGGTTCGCTGTACGACGCGCTGTACGGCACCGACGCCCTGCCTGAAACCGACGGCGCCGCCCGCACCGTGGACGGCCAGCCCGGCTACAACC
>JBBRJU010000483.1:0-2867 GCA_038218895.1 Burkholderiales bacterium | reverse complement strand
CCATAGGCTTCGCCACGCGCGCGGTCGATGGCCACCAGCGACGCGCCCACCGGCTGGCCGCCGCGCCGCGCCACGAACATCAGCCAGTGCTGTGGCTGCGTGGCCGCCAGCGCCTGGAAAAACGCCGCAGTGAGGTAGGGCGTGGAGCCATGTGCCCGGTAGGTGAGCGTGTAGCACTGGTAGAAAAAACGCCACAGCGCGGCGTCGATCTGCCCGGCCTCGTGCACGGTGAATTCCACGCCTGCTTCCGCCACTCGCCGGCGTTCCTGCTGGATCTTCTTGCGCTTGTCACGCTGCAGGCTGGCCAGGAAGGCGCTGAAATCAACATGGGGCGCGCTGGCATCTTGCGTCCAGTGGAACTGCACGCCCTGGCGCACCAGCCAGTCCTGTGCCGCCACCGCCGGCGCCTCATCGGGTTCATGGAACAGCAGGTGCACCGACGAGGCGTCTTCATCCTCGGCCACCCGGGCCAGGCCGGCCAGCAGGGTATGGCGGGTGGCGTCGTCCACCGCCAGCAGCCGGCTGCCCGGCACGGGGGTGAACGGCACCGCCACCAGCAGCTTGGGGTAGTAGCGCAGGCCGTGGCGCTGGTAGGCATCGGCCCAGGCCCAGTCGAACACGTATTCGCCGTAGGAATGGCTCTTCAGGTAAGCCGGCGCGGCCGCCACCAGTTCGGCACCGCGGTGCACCGTCACGAAGCGCGGCGCCCAGCCGGCGCGCGGCACAGCGCTGCCCGATGCATGCAGTGCAGCCAGGTACTCCCAGCGCATGAACGGCGTGGGCCGGCTCTGTCGGTCCAGCAGGGCATTCCAGGCCACACCATCCAGCGCGCAAGGGTCTTGGTGGACCCGGATAACATCTATTGCCATTGCCTCGAACCTGGTCTGCTCAGTCACCGTATGTCAACTCCCACCCCTGCGGTCCGCATTGGCCTGGCCCAGTTCAATGCCACGGTCGGTGACCTCGCCGGCAATGCGCGCCGCATTGTGGACTGTGCACGCGAAGCCCATGCCGGCGGTGCGGCGCTGCTGGTGGCGCCCGAGCTGGCGCTGACCGGCTACCCGCCCGAAGACCTGCTGCTGCGCCCGGCCTTCATGCAGGCCTGCGCGAAGGAGCTGGCAGCGCTGGCCGCCGCGCTGGCCAGGTTCGACGGCCTGACGGTGGTGGTGGGCCACCCGCACCAGTTCGACGGGCAAGGCGACCAGCGCAGCCGCTCGCATGCGGTGGTGCAGCGCTTCAATGCGGCGTCGGTGCTGGCTGGCGGCCAGGTGGTGGCCACCTACTGCAAGCGCGAGCTGCCCAACTACCAGGTGTTCGACGAGCGCCGCTACTTTGTGTCGGGCCGTGATGCGGGGCAGGGCGCGGTGGTGTTCACCGCCGGTGGCCGCCGCATCGGCCTGCTGATCTGCGAAGACGCCTGGTTCGACGAGCCGGCCCGGGCCGCCCAGACTGCGGGTGCCGAGATGCTGTGCGTCATCAACGCCTCGCCCTTCCACCTCGACAAGAGCGGCGAGCGTGAGTCGCGCATGGTGCAGCGGGTGCAGGCTACCGGCCTGCCGCTGCTGTATGCCCACCTGGTGGGCGGGCAGGACGAGGTGGTGTTCGACGGCGCCTCCTTCGCGCTGGATGCGCAGGGTAGGGTGGCTGCACGCGGCGCCTGCTTCGACGAGCACCTGGTGTGGGTCGACTGGCATGCCGACGGCGGCATGCGTGGCGAGGTGCAGCCGGTGCCCGCGCTGGAAGCCCAGGCCTGGGCGGCACTGGTGACCGGCGTGCGCGACTACATCGGCAAGAACGGCTTTCCCGGCGTGCTCATCGGCCTGTCCGGCGGGGTGGACTCGGCCCTGGTGCTGGCCATCGCGGTAGACGCGCTGGGCGCTGACAGGGTACGCACCGTGATGATGCCCAGTCCCTACACCGCCAGCATTTCCTGGATCGACGCGCGCGACATGGCCCGGCGCCTGGGCGTGCGCTACGACGAGATCTCGATCCTGCCGATGTTCGAGGCCTTCAAGGGCGCGCTGGCGGCCGAGTTCGCCGGCCTGGCCGAAGACGCGACCGAAGAGAACATCCAGGCCCGCATCCGCGGCACCCTGCTGATGGCCCTGTCCAACAAGTTCGGGCCGATCGTGCTGACCACCGGCAACAAGAGCGAGATGGCCACCGGCTACTGCACGCTGTATGGCGACATGGCCGGCGGCTTTGCAGTCATCAAGGACCTGATGAAGACAACAGTGTTTCGGCTGACCCGCTGGCGCAATGCGAACGACCCCTACGGCACCGGCAAGGAGCCGATCCCCGACCGCATCATCACGCGCCCGCCGAGTGCCGAATTGCGGGCCGACCAAAAAGACCAGGACAGCCTGCCGCCCTATGAAGTGCTCGACGCAATCCTGGAGCGCTACATGGAAAACGACCAGAGCGTCTCCGAGATCATCGCTGCTGGTTTTGATGCGGAAGTGGTGCAGCGCGTAACGCGCCTTGTGAAGATCAACGAATACAAGCGCCGCCAGGCTCCCATCGGAATCCGGGTAACTCACAGGAGTTTCGGCAAGGATTGGCGCTACCCTGTCACCAGCAAGTTCAACGCATAGAAGCATTCAGGAGACTTTTGAAAATGAAGCAGATCACCGCCATCGTCAAACCGTTCAAGCTCGAAGAAGTACGCGAGGCGCTGGGGGAATGTGGCGTCACCGGCCTTACCGTGACGGAAGTCAAGGGTTTCGGCCGACAAAAGGGCCACACCGAGCTGTACCGGGGCGCTGAATATGTCGTCGACTTTCTGCCCAAGGTGAAGGTTGAAGTCGTCGTCAAAACGGCAGATGTGGAACGCTGCGTCGATGCCATCGTGCGCGCTGCGCGTACTG
>JBBRJU010000482.1:0-2888 GCA_038218895.1 Burkholderiales bacterium | reverse complement strand
CCGATCACCTGCAGGCAGAACTCGCCGCGCACACTTTCAGCGGTGGCGAACATCTCGGCGCGGTCGGGGTCGCAGACGATCTGCACCAGGCCTTCGCGGTCACGCAGGTCGATGAAGATCACGCCGCCATGGTCGCGCCGGCGGTGGGCCCAGCCCATCAGGGTGACAGTCTGGCCCATCAGCGCTTCGCTGACCAGGCCGCAGTAGGTGGTTCTCATGGTGGTGCTCCGGTGTTGGGGCCACGGGCTGCGGCACCTGCTGGCAGGGGCTGCGCGGCCGGGCGCACATGGGGGTTGATTCGCGGTCGAGGATCGAAGTGTCGGCGGGGTTGGGGCCGTGCCATGCCCTCAGGACCAGACGCTGTTGCCGTGCGCGTCCGGCCCCGTCAATTTCGGGAGGCGGCGGGCAGCGGCCTGGGCCGCGGCGGCGCGGGGGGCGGTGGCGCCACCACGCCCATCGAGATGATGTACTTCAGGGCCTCGTCCACGCTCATGTGCAGCGCACGCACGTTGGCACGCGGCATCATCAGGAAGAAGCCGCTGGTCGGATTGGGCGTGGTGGGCACATACAGGCTGACATGCTCGCCGTCCAGGTGTGCCGCCACCTCGCTGCTGGGCCGGCCGGTGACGAAGGCGATGGTCCAGCTGCCGTGGTGCGGATACTGCACCAGCACCGCCTCGCGAAAGGCGTTGCCGCCCGTCGAGAACAGCGTGTCGGAGACCTGCTGGACCGAGTTGTAGATGCTCTTGACGATGGGGATCCGCGACATCAGACGGTGCCATTGCTTGACCCACCACTGGCCGAAGATGTTGGTGACAAACACCCCGGTGGCCAGCAGCAGCCCGGCCATCACCACCACGCCGAGAAAGGGCACGCGGCGCAGCGCCTCGATCGAGGCATCGGCTCCCGTCGGCAGCACATGCTGGCCGATGGTGAGCAGCCAGGCGAACACGCTGTCCATCAGGCCCAGCAACCACAGCAGCACCCACACGGTGATGGCCAGCGGCAGCCACACCAGCAAGCCGGCGATGATGTACTTTCTCAAGCGGTGGCTCATGCAGGGCTGACGTCAATGGCCAGCGGTGGGCGCGCCCGCATGTGGTGCCGCAAGCGCGGACGGTGCTGCCGCCTCGGGCTTGGCAGCGGGCTTGCCGTCGGACTTGCTGTCGGTCTTGTTGTCTGGCTTATTGTCTGGCTTGCTGTCTGGCTTGTTGTCAGCCTTGCTGTCGGGCCTGGATTCACCCGTGGCGTCGGCTTTGGCGTCGGCTCTGCCGTCTGCGCTGGCGTCTGATTTTGCGTCCGCCGCAGGCGCCGCACCGCTGCCCTTGAAATCGGTGGCGTACCAGCCCGAGCCCTTGAGCTGGAACCCGGCAGCCGTCACCTGCTTGGTGAAGGTGTCAGCACCACAGGCCGGGCAGGTGCTCAGCACCGGATCGGACAGCTTCTGCAACACGTCCTTCGCATGGCCGCAGGCGGAGCAGCGATAGGCGTAGATCGGCATGGGGAACCCTCGGCGCAAAACCGACAAGTATAGGTGGCACCAGGGCTGGCGCGCCCGGGCTGCGCCCAAACGGCGCGCCGTGCCGTGCGTGCGGCAATGCCAGGCGCGCAGGCCGTGCGCAGCTCAGCGCGCAGGCCGTGCGCGGCTCAGCGTGGCCAATGCAGCCAGACCTGCACCACCAGCGCACCCGCCACGAAGCCCACCACGCCGACCAGCAACGCCTGCAGCAGCCGGTTGGTGCGGCGCAGCTCGGCCAGCATGGCCAGCGCGGTCGGGTCTCTGCCGGGCGTCCGGGACAAGGTCTGGTGCACCAGGCGCGGCAGCTCGGGCAGCAGCTGGGCGTAGCGCGGTGCCTCTTGCTTGATGCGGTCGACCAGGCCTTGCCAGCCCACCTGCTTGTGCATCCAGGTTTCAAGGAATGGCTTGGCGGCGGCCCACAGGTCCAGCTCGGGGTCGAGCTGGCGGCCCAGGCCTTCGATGTTGAGCAGGGTTTTCTGCAGCAGCACCAGCTGGGGCTGGATCTCGACGTTGAAGCGGCGCGAGGTCTGGAACAGGCGCATCAGCACCTGGCCGAGCGAGATGTCCTTCAGCGGCCGGTCGAAGTGCGGCTCGCAGACGGCGCGGATGGCGCTTTCCAATGCGTCCACGCGCGTGTCCGGTGGCACCCAACCGCTTTCCAGGTGCAGTGCGGCCACCCGCTTGTAGTCGCGCTGGAAGAAGGCAAGCAGGTTCTGCGCCAGGTATTCCTTGTCGTTGTCGGTCAGCGTGCCGACGATGCCGAAATCCAGCGCGATGTAGCGGCCGAAACTGCGCTGCGCCAGGCTCACCTGGATGTTGCCCGGGTGCATGTCGGCGTGGAAAAAGCCATCGCGGAACACCTGGGTGAAGAAGATGGTGACGCCATCACGCGCCAGCTTGGGGATGTCGACCCCTGCCTCGCGCAGGCGGTCGAGCTGGTTGATCGGCACGCCGTGCATGCGCTCCATCACCATCACGGTGGAGGTGCAGTAGTCCCACACCATCTCGGGCACCATCACCAGGTCGAGCCCCTGCATGTTGCGGCGCAGTTGGGCGGCATTGGCGGCCTCGCGCACCAGATCGAGCTCGTCGTGCAGATAGCCGTCGAATTCGGCCACCACCTCGCGCGGCTTCAGGCGCTTGCCGTCGGCCCAGCCCCATTCCACCACCCGCGCCAGGGTGTGCAGCAGGGCCATGTCGTGGTCGATCACGTCGAGCATGCCGGGGCGCAGCACCTTCACAGCCACCTCGCGGCCGTTCTTCAGCTTGCCGAAGTGCACCTGGGCGATCGACGCACTGGCCACCGGCGTGGTGTCGAAATGGCTGAACACCTGGTCCAGCCGCTTGCCGAAGGCCTTTTCCACCAGCG
>JBBRJU010000481.1:0-2889 GCA_038218895.1 Burkholderiales bacterium | reverse complement strand
CAGATCGTCTACGACCCGGCCAAGGTGCGCTACGAGCAACTGCTGGCCACGTTCTGGCGCAGCATCGACCCGACGACGAAAGACCGCCAGTTCTGCGATGCCGGCTCACCTTACCGCAGCGCCATCTTTGCGAACGACGATACGCAGCTTGCCGCCGCCAAGGCCTCGTTGGCCGCGCTGGAGAAGAGCAAGCCGTTCAAGGACCCGATCGTCACCACGGTCGAACGCGCCGGCGCCTTCTACCCGGCCGAGGATTACCACCAGGACTACTACAAGAAGAATCCGCTGCGCTACCAGTACTACCGCAGCGGTTGTGGCCGCGATGCGCGGCTGGCGCAGTTGTGGGGGCCAGCCAAGTAGAAGGTGCGGCCGGCTCGGCGCGTCGGCAAGCGCCGCCGCTTGTTCGACGCTGCGCGGCGTGTTCGCCGTGAGCAGCATGTGCGCCGTGAGCGCCGTAGTCGCCGTGTGCGCCCGGAGCGCTGTCGCCAGCGCGATCCGTCGGCGCCAGGTGCGCTGGCAGCATGGTGGCCCCACACTCCGCGAAGGCGCTGCCATGACCGACCTCGTCCACCTGCTCGTCGACCGGCCGCTGCCAGGCATCAGCCGCCTGACGCTGAACCGCCCGGACAAACGCAATGCGCTGAACAACCAGCTGCGCGGTGAACTGCTGGCAATGCTGGAACAAAACGACCTGGACCCCGACGTGCGGGTCTCGGTGATCCGCGGTGCGGGGCCGGCCTTTTGTTCGGGCTATGACCTGTCAGCCGACAACCGGCAGGGCCAGCCTTACCACACCGCCGGCGGGCTGGGCCAGTGGCCGCGCCATGTGGTCGATGGCTGGTTCCGCATCTGGGACCTGGCCAAGCCGGTGATCGCGCAGGTGCATGGCTACTGCCTGGCCGGCGGGTCGGAGCTGGCCACCGCCTGCGACCTGGTCTACGTGGCCGACGATGCACAGATCGGCTACCCGCCGGTGCGGCTGATGAGCCCGCCCGACATGCAGTTCCACCCCTGGACCATGGGCATGCGCCAGGCGATGGAATCGATGCTGACCGGCGATTCCCTGAACGGGCGCGAGGCGGCCGCACGCGGCTGGGCCAACCGCGCCCACCCGGCCGACCAGCTCGAGGCCGAGGTGCTGGCCCTGGCTGCTCGCGTGGCGCAGCTGCCCAGCGAGCTGGCGGCGATCAACAAGCGCAGCGTGCACCGGGCGATGGAGATCATGGGCCTGCGGGCGGCCATCCGCGCCGGCACCGAGCTGCAGGCCCTGGCCTTCCAGACCGGCGCCAGCCAGGCCTACATGGGCCGGTTCCGCCGCAGCGGCGAGAGCGTCAGCGCCCTGCTCAGCGAGCGCGACGCCGCTTTCGGCGACTACCGCGAACGCGGCGATTGAGCCTGGCCGCGTTTGTGGCCTGGCGCAGGCCTGGGGGTTGCCATCGGGTCTGGGCCGGCATCTGCCGGCCCCACCACAAGATTGCCGAGGAGCACACGATGTCACTGTTGAAATGGGGCTCGGCCCTGGCCGGAACCACCATGGGCCTGCGTTACATGTCCGACCGCCACCGAAAGCGCATTGCCGGGGGCAGCGAAAACGCGCACTTCCGCAACCCACGGACCGACCGTGATTGCGCCACTGCCAGGCCGGGGGCGCAAGGCGGCGGCAGCGCCAGCGGCATGGGCCGGGCCGGCAGCGGCAGCAGCGGCGACACCAGCAGCGACCACACCAGCAGCGGCATGCCCGGCGCCACAGCCGGCACCGGCACGGCCGGCAGCGACGACCTGCAGGCGCCCAGCAGCAGCCTGTCACCCAGCGGCCACGACAACCGGCGTTGAATCGGCCCTGGCCGCCAGCGGCGTGGCGCCAGGTCAGGCCGCCAGCGGCCTGCTGGCAGATCAGGCGTGGCGCCGGCGCCGTTCCACTGATTCGATGTGCAGCATTTGGCGGTACTTGGTGACGGTGCGGCGCGCCACCACCAAGCCCTGCTGGGCCAGCTGGCGGGTGATCTCGGCGTCCGACAGCGGCGCCATCGGCTGCTCGGCCTCGATGATGTCCTTGACCAGGCCGCGGATCGCGGTGCCCGAGCAGGCGCTGCCACTGGCACTGACCATCGCGCGTGAGAAGAAGTACTTCAGCTCGAATACGCCGATGGGCGTGGCGATGTACTTGTTGTTGGTCACCCGTGAGACGGTCGATTCATGGATGCCCACCTCATCGGCGATCTCCTTCAGGCCCAGCGGCTTCATCGCCATCGCGCCAAACTCGAGGAAATGCCGCTGCCGGCGCACGATCGCCTCGGCCACGTCGAGGATGGTGGAAAACCGCTGCTCCACGTTGCGCACCGTCCAGCGCGCCTCTTGCAGCTGGCCCGCCATTTCGGTGTTCTGCGCCGTGCGGTGGCGTTTGAACAGCTCGGCATACACCTGGTTGAGCCGCACCCTGGGCACCACCGCCGGGTTCAAGTGCACTGTCCATTGCGACTGCACCCGACGCACGATCACATCGGGCACAACATACGCCACGCGGGTCGAGCCGAAACGCCAGCCCGGGCGCGGGTCCAGGCGGCGGATGCGGTCACACACCTGCTCCACCCGTGCGACCGGCTCGCCCAGCGCATGGGCCAGGCCCTGCACGTCGCGCGCGGCCAGCAGTGTGAGGTGGTCGTCGACGATGCGCTGCGCCAGGCCACGCGCCGGCATGCAAGGGATGGCGTGCAACTGCAGCTGCAGGCACTCACCCACGCTGCGCGCGGCCACACCGGCAGGCTCGAGCGACTGCACTACCGCCAAGGCCAGCTGCAGCTCCTCCAGCGTGGCGGGCGGGTTCACCGGCACCAGGGGCACCAGCTCGTCCAGCGGGGTGCGCAGGTAGCCGTCCTCGTCGAGCGACTC
>JBBRJU010000480.1:0-2895 GCA_038218895.1 Burkholderiales bacterium | reverse complement strand
CTGGCACCGTTGGAAGACCGCGGCGTGATCATCATGCCGGTGCGCGCCCCCGACGGTGCCACGCTGGATTTCACCGCACGCTACCTCGACGCCATCGATGCCATCGGCGCGCAGTACCCCGAGTTCGACCGCCGCTTCATGTTCATGGGTGGCGGCCAGGTGTCGCAGGGCACGGCGCTGTTTCGCACCGTCGACTGGAGCGAGCGCACCCGCACCACGCCTGAACTGGCGCGCGACCTGCTGCCCAAGGTGAGCGCCTTGCCCGGCGTCAGTGCCTTCCCGATCACGCCGCCCAGCCTGGGCCAGGGCTTCCGGTCGCGGCCGCTGGAATACGTGATCCAGACCAGCGACAGCTACGCTGACCTGGCGCGGGTGGCGCAGCAGATGCAGGCCGAGATGGCCAAGAACCCGGGCATCGTGCAGCCCGATATCGACCTGCAACTGAACAAGCCCGAAATCTTCGTCGAGGTCGACCGCAACCGCGCGGCCGACATGGGCGTGAACGTGGATGCCGTGGCCCGCACGGTCGAAACCATGCTGGGCGGGCGCGCCGTCACCCGCTACAAGCGTGACGCCGACCAGTACGACGTGATCGTGCAGACCGAGAGCCGCGGCCGCACCACGCCCGAAGACATCGAGCGCTTGTTCGTGCGCGGGCGCAACGACACCATGGTGCCGCTGGCGTCGCTGGTGAAAGTGCGCGAGGCGGTGAGCCCGCGCGAGTTGAACCACTTCAACCAGCGCCGCTCGGTCACCATCACGGCCAACCTGGCGCCGGGCTATTCACTGGGCGAGGCCCTGGCCTTCATGGATGCGACAGCGGCGACGCTGCTGCCGCAGGGTTATGTGACCGAACTCAACGGCGTCAGCCGGGAGTTCCGTGCTTCGTCGGGTGCGCTGGGCCTGGTATTCGTGCTGGCGCTGCTGTTCATCTTCCTGGTGCTGGCGGCGCAGTTCGAAAGCTTCATCGACCCCTTCGTGATCCTGCTGGCGGTACCGCTGTCGCTGGTGGGCGCCTTGCTGGCGCTGAACCTGGCCGGCGGCACGCTGAACGTGTATTCGCAGATCGGCCTGATCACGCTGGTGGGGCTGATCAGCAAGCACGGCATCCTGATCGTCGAATTCAGCAACCAGCTGCGCCAGCAGGGCAAATCGGTGACCGAGGCGGTGCTGGACGCCTCGAGCCAGCGCCTGCGCCCGATCCTGATGACCACCGGCGCGATGGTGCTGGGCGCCTTGCCACTGGCGCTGGCCAGCGGTGCCGGCGCCGAGAGCCGCCAGCAGATCGGCTGGGTGATTGTCGGCGGCATGAGCCTGGGCACCCTGCTGACCATCTTCGTGGTGCCCACGGTCTACACGCTGTTCGCCCGCCGCAAGGTGCCGGGCGAGATCACCACTGCAGAGGCCGATGTGTTGCCGCCCGCCGCACACGGCCGGCCGGCGCAGGCCGGCGCCGACTGAACGGGTCCAGACCAGGCCAGGCGCTGGTGCTGGCCCAGGCCCAGACCCAGGCCCTAAACCAGCCCTACACCAGGCCCTGGAACGGGATCACGTCGACCAGATCCCCGGCCGCCACATCGCCCTGGCCGTGGTGCAGCAGCACCATGCCGTTGGCCTGGCTCATGCTGCGCAAGATGCCCGAGCCCTGGGCGCCGGTGGTCTGCACCTGCCAGCGGCCGTCGGCTGCCTGGCTGACGATGCCGCGCTGGTACTCGGTGCGGCCCGGCTTCTTGCGCAGCGCCTCGGTGCAGACGGCGCGCAGCAACGGCAGCGGCTGCGGCGTGGCGCCACCCATCGCCAGCAGCGCATCGCGCACCAGGGCGTAGAAGGTGACCATCACCGCCACCGGGTTGCCGGGCAGGCCGAACAGCATGGCCGGCTGCGCCTGACCCAGCGGCGGCAGGCGGCCATCGGCATCCGGCGGGATGCCGCTGCGACCGATGCGGCCGATCGCCATCGGCCGGCCCGGGCGCATCGCGATCTTCCAGAACAGCACCTCGCCCACGTCCTGCATCACCTGCATGGTGTGGTCGGCATCGCCGAAGCTGACGCCGCCCGAGGTGATCACCGCGTCCGCTTTGGCAGCGGCCTGGGTGAAGGCCTCGCGCAGCGCAACGGGGTTGTCGCGCACCACGCCCATGTCGATCAGGTCGACACCCAGGCGCTGCAGCATGCCCCACAGGGTGTAGCGGTTGCTGTCGTAGACACAACCCGCATCCAGCGGCTCGCCGACCGAGCGCAGTTCATCGCCGGTGGAAAAGAACGCCACCCGCAGCCGGCGGAACACCGGCAGCCCGGCCTGGCCCAGTGACGCCATCAGCCCCAGGTCGGCCGGCGTGATGCTGCGGCCGGCGGCCAGCACCACGGCGCCACGCGCCAGGTCTTCGCCGGCCAAGCGGCGGTTGTCGCCTGCTGCTACCGTGCCCGCCGGGATGCAGATGCGGCCATCGGGCGCGGCGCGGGTGCATTCCTGCGGCACCACGCTGTCCAGCCCGTCTGGCAGCACCGCGCCGGTCATGATGCGCACGCCCTGGCCCGCGCCCACCACGCCGCAAAACGGCTCGCCGGCCAGCGCGGTGCCGGCTACGCCGATCAGCGTGTCGCCATCGGCTGCCAGGTCGGCAGCGCGCAGCGCGTAACCATCCATCGCCGCGTTGTCATGCTGCGGCACATCGATCGGCGAGACGATGTCGCGCGCCAGCACCCGGCCCAGCGCGCTGCGCAGCGCCACATGCTCCACCGCCTGCACCTGCGGCACCAACCGGGCGATGAATGCCTGCGCCTGCGCCACCGTCAGGGCGTTGGGGTCGTAACCGGCGACGCAGGCGGCCATGTCCTCCAGAGACTGCATGCTCAACCGCCGATGTAGTGCATCTCGATGCGTTGCGCGCCGCC
>JBBRJU010000479.1:0-2897 GCA_038218895.1 Burkholderiales bacterium | reverse complement strand
GCGATGTGCGAGCCGAACAGGCGAGGCGCCCGCCTCGGTGCTGCCTGCTGCGCAGGCCGCGTCGGAAAGTTAAAGAGAAGCGCCTCTTTGTCCAACTTTCTGGCGCAGCAGAAAGTTGGTCGCCCGCCGGGGCGAGACCCGGCGCGCTGCAACAAACCGGCGAAGCAACCGCAAGACTCGCCAGCAACCAGCAACCAGTAACCAGTAACCAGCAACCAGCAACCAGCAACCACCAACCAACGGCAGCTGACAGCCCAACCCATCCAGCGCAGCGCTCGCCAACGCCGTGATTGGCCACCCGCACGGCTTGCAAGGATCTGGCGTCCAATCCGACTGAGAGACGGCACAACAACAAGGGCTTGCGCATGCGATGGAACAAACGCTGGGGTGTTGCCCTGGCTCTGCTGGGGCTGGTGGTCGCATTCCTGGCGCTGGACCTGGGCCAGTACCTGCAGCTGAGCGCCATCCAGGCCCGGCAGGCCGACCTGGAAACCTGGCGCGCGGCACAGCCAGTCACGGCGGCGCTGCTGTTCTTTGCGGCCTACGTGGCCGCCACCGCGCTCAGCCTGCCCGGCGCGGTGGTGATGACGCTGGCCGGTGGCGCCATCTTCGGCCTGGGCTGGGGGCTGCTGATCGTGTCGTTCGCGTCCAGCATCGGCGCCACGCTGGCCTTCCTGGCCAGCCGCTGGCTGCTGGGCAGCTGGGTGCAACAGCGCTTCGGCGACAAGCTGGCGGCCTTGAACGCCGGTGTGGCGCGGGAGGGCGGCTTCTACCTGTTCACGCTGCGGCTGGTGCCGGTGGTGCCGTTCTTCATCATCAACCTGGCGATGGGGCTGACGCCGATGCGCCCGCTCACCTTCTACTGGGTCAGCCAATTGGGCATGCTGGCCGGCACTGCGGTGTATGTGAACGCCGGCACCCAGCTGGCCGGCATCCGCAGCCTGTCGGGCATCGTGTCGCCAGGGCTGCTGGGGTCGCTGGCGCTGCTGGGGGTGTTTCCGCTGGTGGCCAAGAAGCTGGCCGACATGGCGCGGGCACGCCGCGTCGATGCCCGCTGGCCGCGGCCCGAGCGCTTCGACCGCAACCTGGTGGTGATCGGCGGCGGCTCGGCCGGCCTGGTGACGGCCTACATCGCTGCGGCGGTGAAGGCCCGGGTCACGCTGGTGGAGCAGCATGCGCTGGGCGGTGATTGCCTGAACACCGGCTGCGTGCCGAGCAAGGCGCTGATCCGCTCGGCGCGCTTTCTGGCGCAAGTCAAGCGCGCGCCCGAGTTCGGCATCCACACCGCCAGCGCCACGTTCGACTTTGCCGAGGTGATGGAGCGGGTGCAGCGGGTCATCGGCGCCATCGCGCCGCATGATTCGGTCGAGCGCTACACCAGCCTGGGGGTGGACGTGGCCCTGGGCCGGGCCCGCATCGTCTCGCCCTGGCAGGTGGAGATCACCCGCGCCGACGGGACGCTGCAGACGCTGCGCACCCGCGCCATCGTCATCGCGGCCGGGGCACGGCCGTTCATGCCGCCGATCCCGGGCATCGACCTGGTGGGTGCGCTGACGTCCGACACCATCTGGCAGCTGCGCACGCAGCCGCAGCGCCTGCTGGTGCTGGGCGGCGGGCCGATCGGCTGCGAGCTGAGCCAGGCCTTCGCCCGGCTCGGTTGCGCCGTCATCCAGGTGGAGATGGCGCCGCGCCTGCTGGTGCGTGAAGACCCCGAGGTGTCAGACGCGGTGGCCCAAGGCCTGGCCGCCGACGGCGTGCAGCTGCTGCTGGGCCACGAGGCCAGCCGCTTCGAGCTGGTGGACGGCCAGAAATGGCTGGTCGCCACCCACCAGGGCCAGCCGGTGCGCGTCACCTTCGACACGCTGCTGGTGGCGGTGGGGCGCAGTGCCAATCTCAAGGGCTACGGGCTGGAGGAACTGGGCGTGGCGACCGAGCGCACGGTGTCGGTCAACGGCTACCTGCAGACCAGCATCCCCAACATCTATGCCGCCGGTGACGTGGCCGGGCCCTACCAGTTCACCCATGCAGCGGCGCACCAGGCCTGGTATGCGGCCGTCAATGCGCTGTTCGATCCCTTCAAGAAATTCAGCGCCGACTACCGGGTGATGCCGGCGGCCACCTTCACCGAGCCCGAGGCGGCGCGTGTGGGCCTGAACGAGCAGGAGGCGCAAGAACGCGGCATCGCCTGCGAGGTGACACGCTACGGCATCGACGACCTGGACCGCGCCATTGCCGACAGTGCCGCGCATGGCTTCGTCAAGGTGCTCACCGTGCCCGGCAAGGACAAGATCCTGGGCGTGACCATCGTCGGTGAGCATGCCGCCGAGCTGCTGGCCGAATACGTGCTGGCGATGAAGCACGGCCTGGGGCTGAACAAGATGCTCGGCACCATCCACACCTACCCCACGATGGGCGAGGCCAACAAGCAGGTGGCCGGTGAATGGAAGCGCGCCCATGCCCCGCAGCAGCTGCTGGCCTGGGTGCAGCGCTTCCACACCTGGCGGCGAGGTGGCTAAAGCCTGTCGGGCGCCGGCGCCTAGCCGGGCGGCAAGCTGCGCACCAGGCGCAGCGCCTCACCGGCGGCGACCAGGCCGAAGGTGGCCGTCACCGTCACGCTGCTGCCGTAGCCGGCGCAGTTCAGGCTGCCGTCGGTGGCGCAGCTGTCGTCGTTCAGCGGCGCGGCCACCGCTTCGCGGCTGAACACGCAGCGCAGGCCGATGCGGCCGCTGCGCGCTGCGCCCTGCTTGCGCAAGCGCTGGCGCAGGCTGGCCAGCAGCGGGTCGTGGGTGGCCTCGGCCAGGTCGGCCACTTCCACGGCCTGCGCCAGCTGCTTGCCGCCCGCCGCGCCCACGCACACCAGCGGCGTGCCAGTCTGCAGTGCTCAGGCGGCCAGCGCC
>JBBRJU010000478.1:0-2911 GCA_038218895.1 Burkholderiales bacterium | reverse complement strand
GCCATGGTCGTCAGCAGTGCGGTCAGCAGCCAGCCCGACAGCGCGCCAGGCTGCCGCCGGCCTGGCGCCGACACGTTGTTGGAAGAGGTGGAAAGCTCGGTCACGGCGTGCGCGCCCGTTGGGCGGATGCCAGCCGGACGCGCGGATTGTGCGGCATGCCGCCGGCTGCGCTGCGCTGCAGTGGGGGCAACGTCAGCCTGGTTCAGCCGGGCGCCGGGCCAACAGCGTGGCAGATGCCGCTTCATAACCGGCGGCCATGCGCAGCAGTGCCGCGTCGCCTTGCGGCCGGCCGATCAGCTGCAACCCGGCCGGCCAGCGGCCGTTGGCATGGAAGCCCGCCGGCACGCTGACGGCCGGCGCACCGGCGAACGTGGCATACAGCGTCACTTCCATCCAGCGGTGGTAGGTGTCCATCGCCCGGCCGGCGATCTGGCGCGGCCAGCGCTGCGCCATCGCAAACGGCCACACCTGGGTGGCTGGCAGGGCCAGCACATCGAAGCGCTGGAACAGCCCCAGCAGGTGCTGGTAGTACGCGGTGCGCACCTCGCTGGCAGCCATGAAATCAAGGAAACCGAGCGTGGTGGACTGCCGGTGCTCCCACAGCGCCTCGGTCTTGATGCGGGCGCGCGCGCCCGGCTGCTTCAGCAAGGCGGCCACCTTCGGGCCCACCAGCGCGCGCCGCCACACCAGCCAGGCCTGCCACAGCGCATCGGCCGGGAAACCCAGCGCAGTCGCCTCGACATGGGCACCGTGCGCGGCCATGCGGCCCAGCGCCTGCTCGCACACCGGCAACAGGCCGTCTTCCATCGCCAGATGGCCTTGCAGATCCCCGAGCCAGCCCACCCGCAGGCCGCGCAGGCCATGCAGCGCGGCCTCGCCCTGCGGCACGGTGAATGCTTGTGGCCCTTCGGCAATCGCCAGTGGCGTGCGCGGGTCGGAACCGGCCTGGGTGGACAGCAGCCTGGCCAGATCGGCCACGGTGCGGGCCATCGGGCCCTCGGTGCCCAGTTGGGCCACCCAGGTGTCGGCCGCTGGCCAGAACGGCACCCGGCCCTGGCTGGGCCGCATGCCGAAGATGTGGGCCCAGGCCGCCGGGTTGCGCAGCGAGCCCATGAAATCCGACCCATCGGCCACCGGCAGCAGGCGCTGGGCCAGCGCCACGGCGGCGCCACCGCTGCTGCCGCCCGCGCTGACCTGGCTGTCCCAGGCGTTTGGCGTGGCGCCGAACAGGTCGTTGAAGGTGTGCGACCCGAGGCCGAACTCGGGCATGTTGGTCTTGCCCACCACGATGCAGCCGGCGGCCTTCATGCGCGCAGTCATCAGGCTGTCCTGCGTGGGCATCGTGTCCTGCAGCAGGCGGCAGCCCAGCGTGCTGGGGAAGCCGAGCGCATGCCCGGTGTCCTTGATGGCCTGCGGCAGGCCGTGCATCCAGCCGCGGCTGCGGCCCTGGGCCAGTTCGGCGTCGCAGACATCGGCCTGGGCCAGCAGCACGGCGTCGGGTGCCAGGTTGACGATGGCGTTCAGCGCCGGGTTCAGCCGGCGGATGCGCGCCAGGTAGGCTTCCATCACACTGCGGCAGGAGACAGCACGGTCATGGATGGCGCGTGACAGGGCCAGCGCGTCGAGATCGGTGATGGTGGGGTCGGGGCGCATCGGGTGGGGCTCCTGGTGGGCGGGCAGATCAGCGCCGTGCGGCCAGCCAGGCCTGCGCGTCGGCAGTGTCCTGGGCAATGGCGGCCTGCAGCACATCAAGCGACGCATACTTGCGTTCGTCATGCAGCTTGTGCAGCAGTTGCACGCTGACCACACGACCGTAGGCGCCGTCGGTGGCCAGCGCGGCGGGCCAGTCCAGGCAGTGCACTTCCAGCAGCACCCGCCCCGTGTCTTCCACCGTGGGCCGCACACCCAGGCTGGCCACGCCGGGCAGCGGCTGGGCAGACAGCCCGAGCACCTGCACCACGAAAATGCCCATCGCCGCCGGCCGCGCATGGGCAAAGCGCAGGTTCAGCGTGCGAAAGCCCAGCGTGCGGCCGAGCTTGCGGCCGTGCACCACATGACCGCTGATGGCGTAAGGCCGGCCCAGCAGCGCGGCGGCGCGTGGCATGTCGCCGTCGGCCAGGGCTTCGCGCACCGCCGAGCTGGACACCCGCAGGCCGTGCACCTCGTAGCTGCGCATGCGCGCCACGTCGAAGCCGTGGGCGTCGCCGGCGGCATCGAGCATCGCGTAATCCCCGGCACGGCGGGCGCCGAAGCGGAAATCGTCGCCCACCAGCACATAGCGGGCGCGCAGGCTGCGCACCAGCACGGTGTCGATGAAATCCTGCGGGCTCAGTGCGGCCAGGTGTTGATCGAAGCGCAGCACCACCGCCTGCTGCACGCCGCAGCGTTTCAATTCACTCAGCTTGTCGCGCAGGGTGGCAATGCGGGCGGGCGCCTGGCCGGGCTGGCCAGCCAGCCGGGCGAAATAATCCCGCGGGTGGGGTTCGAAGGTCAGCACGCAGGACGGCACACCACGGTGGCGGGCCTCGCTCTGCAGCAGCGCCAACATGGCCTGGTGGCCGCGGTGCACGCCGTCGAAATTGCCGATCGTCACCGCACTGCCGGTCACCGCACTGCCGGTCACTGCAGACCCGGTCACGGCGCAGCCGGCCGCTGCTGCGCCGCTGCCATGCAAGGCAGCCACCCCCTCCAGACCTCTGAATACCTGCATCGCCTGATTATCGCGATGCCGGCGCCCCTGGCGCTGGCGCGCCCGGGACGCTCCGGTGTTTCAGTGCGCGCGCGCAGCGGTCTCGGCTGCGTAGCGCTGGGTGGCTGCTTCCACCGCCTGGCTGTGCACGGCGGCCAGCTCGGGCCGTGCGGCACGGGCGCGCTCGGCCGATGCCAGCGTGCTCATCTGCCCCTGCCACTG
>JBBRJU010000477.1:0-2924 GCA_038218895.1 Burkholderiales bacterium | reverse complement strand
CCAGGCAGCGGCCGTCGTCCGACGCCAGCAGGATGGCATTGAGCGCATGCTGGAAGATGGCCGTCTGACGGGCCTGCGCGCGCGCCAGCGCCTGTTCGGCGCGCTGGCCTTCGGTGACATCGCGCCAGCGCACCACCAGCGCCTGCACACCACCGGGGGCCTGCAGCGGCGAGACATGGCGCTCGAACACCCGGCCGTCCAGCAGTGCCAGCCGGTCGAACACGCCGCTGCTGCCAACCTGCAGCAGGCGGGGCATGCGGTCGAGGTCAGCCTGCGGCTGCTGCAGCTGGTTGGCAGTGTGGCCGCGCCATTCCAGCGCGTCGCGCCGTGCCAGCATGTCGGGCGGAAAATTCCACAGCGCCAGATAACGCTGGTTGAAGGCGAGGATGCGGCCATCACGCGCCACCACCAGCACGCCGTCAGGCGCCGACTCGAAGGTGGCGCGCACCACCGCGTCGTCGGCCAGCGGGTCCACCTGCCCAGGCAGCGCGGCGCCAGTGTCAGCCACGCTGGAAGCACGCCAGCACAAGCCCCGACACAAGCCCCGGCACAAGCGCCAGATTCAAGCCCGCCGTGTCGGTGGCATCGCCACCCTCGCAGACGAACAGCGCGGGCTGCCCCAGCCGGCGCGGGCGTGCGCCGATGGCCAGGTCATCCTGGTGGGCGGCATGGCGGGCGGCATGGTGGGCGCTGAACCAGGCGTCCATCGCCGCACCCGATCAGGCGGTGCCGAAGGCGAAATCCCGGCCCGGCGCGGCAGCGAACAGCGCCTGGGTGTACGCATGTTGCGGGTTGCCGAAAACCTGGTGCGCCGGGCCGTACTCCACCACCTGGCCCTTGCTCATCACCGCCAGGTGGTCGCAGATCTGGCTGGCCACGCGCAGGTCATGGGTGATGAACAGCATGGCCAGGTTCAAGCGGTTGCGGATCTCCTCGAACAGCTGCAGCACCTGGGCCTGCACCGAGACATCGAGCGCGCTCACGGCCTCGTCGGCCACCAGCAGTTCGGGCTCCATCATCAGCGCCCGGGCAATGCAGATGCGCTGGCGCTGGCCGCCGCTGAACTGGTGCGGGTAGCGGTCCATCGCGCTGTTGTCCATGCGCACCAGCGCCAGCAGATCACGGGCACGCTGCATGGCTTCCGTGCGGCCCAGGCCGTAGTTCATCGGCCCTTCGATCATCGCCTCGGCCACGGTGCGGCGCGGGTTCAGTGAGCGGTACGGGTCCTGGAAGACGATCTGCACCCGCTGGCGCAGCGGGCGCAGGCGGGCAGCCGACATCATCGCGATGTCTTCGGCCGCTTCACCCGGGCGGTCGCCACCCAGCAGCACGCTGCCGCCGCTGGGGTCGATCAGGCGCACGATGCAGCGCGCCACCGTGCTCTTGCCCGAGCCCGATTCACCGACGATGCCCAGGGTCTGGCCACGCTTGATCTCGAAGCTGACAGCCTGGGCCGCATGCACGCTGCGCGCCGCCCCGAACCAGCCTTTGGTGCTGTAGGTCTTGTCCAGGCCCTGCACCTTCAGCACCACCGGCGCACTCGGGTCGTGGGCGCGCTCTTTCAGGTGCAGGGTGGGCACGGCGGCCATCAGCATGCGGGTGTAGGCATGCTGCGGGCGCTGCAGCACCGCATCCTTGGGGCCGATCTCGACCATGTCGCCCAGGCGCAGCACGGCCACCCGGTGGGCCACCTCGGCCACCACGCCGAAATCATGGGTGATGAACAGCACACCGGCGCCGTGGCGGTGCTGCAGGTCAAGCACCAATTTCAGGATCTGCGCCTGGGTGGTGACATCGAGTGCGGTGGTGGGCTCGTCGGCGATCAGCAGCACCGGGTCGAGCACCAGCGCCATCGCGATCATGATGCGCTGGCGCTGGCCACCGCTGAGCTGGTGCGGATAGCTCGCCACCATGCGCTCGGGGTCGGGCAGCAGCACCTCACGCACGATGTTCAGCACCTTCTCACGGCGCGCCGACGGCGACAGCTGGGTATGCTGGCTCAGCACCTCGTCGATCTGGTCGCCGCAGGTCATCACCGGGTTCAGGGCCGTCATCGGCTCCTGGAAGATCATGCTCATGCGGGTGGCGCGCAGTTCACGCAGCCGGGCGAGCGGGGCATGGGTGATGTCTTCACCTTCGAGCAGAATCTGCCCGCCGGTGACCGGCAGGTTCTTGGGCAGCAGGCCCATCACGCCCTGCGCGATGACGCTCTTGCCCGAGCCCGATTCACCGACCAGACAGACGATCTCGCCGCGGCCGACGGTGAACGACACGTCGTGCACCGCAACGGCGCGGTCACCGCCTGCGGGCAATGCAATGCTGAGGTGGCGCACCTCGAGGATGGGCTGGTCACCGGCTGTTGTGGCCGCCATGGCTCAGCCCCGCTTCGCCATCTTGGGGTCGAGCGTGTCACGCAGCCCGTCACCGAGCATGTTGACGGCCAGCACCGTCACGGCCAGGAAGATGCCCGGGAAAAAAATATTGTGCGGGTATTGGTTGAACTGGGCCCGGCCTTCGGCCATCACATTGCCCCAGGTGGGGATGTCAGGCGGCAGGCCCACGCCCAGGAAGGACAGCGCCGCCTCGGTGAGGATGCCGGCCGCGCAGATGAAGGTGCCCTGCACCACCAGCGGCGCGACGGTGTTGGGCAGGATGTGGCGCAGCATGATCTTCCAGGTCGGCGTGCCCAGCGAAATCGCTGCCTCCACATACGGCTCTTCACGGATGGTGAGCACCAGCGAGCGCACCAGCCGCACCACCCGCGGAATCTCGGGGATGGCGATGGCGATCACCACCGTGGTGAGGCTGCCGCGCCACATCGCCACCAGGGCGATGGCGATCAGGATCGCGGGGATGGCCATCACCCCGTCCATCACGCGCATCAAGGGGCCGTCGAGCCAGCGCAGAAAGCCGCTCATCAGCCC
>JBBRJU010000476.1:0-2925 GCA_038218895.1 Burkholderiales bacterium | reverse complement strand
GCACCTGCGGGTTGGCAGCATCGCCCCACTCCCAATATGCCATGCGGTGCAGGCCCTGGCCGCCCAGGCATTGCACATGCTTGAGGCGCGGGGTGGGTTGCGTGGTGTCAGCCATGGTGCAGGTCTCCTTGCCCATAATCATCGCAGCAAGGTCTGCGGCCTCTGCCCGTGGCCACCTCAATCCATCGAATGTTTTCGGAGAAGCACATGCTCAAAGGCAAGACGGCCCTCGTCACCGGGTCCACCAGCGGCATCGGCCTGGGCATTGCCCTGCAACTGGCCAGGCAGGGCGCCCACATCATGCTCAACGGCTTCGGCGACATCGACGGCGCCCAGGCCGAGGTGGCCAGGGTCTGTGACGGGGCAGGCGCCCGCGTCGGCTACCACGGCGCCGACATGTGCAAGCCCACCGAGATCGAGGCCATGGTGCGCGCCTGCGAGGCCGAGTTCGGCGCGGTCGACATCCTGGTCAACAACGCCGGCATCCAGCATGTGGCGAACATCGAAGATTTCCCTGCCGACCGCTGGGACGCGATCATCGCCATCAACCTGAGCAGCGCCTTCCACACCACCCGCCATGCCTTGCCCGGCATGCGTGCGCGCAGCTGGGGCCGGGTGATCAACGTGGCCTCGGCGCATGGCCTGGTGGCATCGGCGCAGAAATCAGCCTATGTGGCGGCCAAGCATGGCTTGGTGGGCTTCACCAAAAGCGCGGCGCTGGAATGCGCCACCACCGCCATCACCCACAACGCCATCTGCCCGGGGTGGGTGCTGACGCCGCTGGTGCAGAAGCAGGTCGATGCGCGCGCTGCTGCGCAGGGCATTGCCAATGACGAGGCCAAGCGCCAGTTGCTGGCCGAAAAACAACCGTCGCTGCAATTCACCACACCCGAGCAACTGGGCGACCTGGCGGTGTTTCTCTGCTCACCGGCAGCCGACAACGTGCGCGGCGTGGCCTGGGCAGTGGACGGCGGCTGGACGGCGCAGTAAGCCGTGCAACCCGCGTGCAACCCGTGTGCAACCGGCGTGCACGCCGCGTGCACCCCGCAGGCCTGCGGCATGCACCCAGCGGCAGGCGATCAGCGCGGCGACAGCTGGATGCTGCCGTTCACCGACACGCTGACGGTGGTTTTGCCCGGCTCCACCGGCTGGGCCTGCTCGGCCATCGCGGCCGTTGATGCGACCGACATGCGGTACATCGGTGCTGGTGGCAGCCCGCTGGATTCACCGCCGCTGACCGACACCTCACGCAGGCTGTAGCTGGCAAAACCGAACTGGCGCGCATGCGCTTCGGCGCGGTCCTTGAAGCGGGCGATGGCCTGCGCCGCCACCTCGGCCTCGACCTTGTCGCGTGCCTCGCGTGACAAGCCGTAACCCACCCGCGCCACCGTCAGGCTGGCCAGGCGGCCGGCCAGCTGGCTGATCGCAGCGGTGTCGCTGCCTTCGATCACCAGTTCTGCCCGGCCCTGCCAGCCGCTCATGACCGGGGCCGTGCCCGGCTTGCTGGCATAGCGTGGCGACAGGTTGAAGCTGCCGGTGCGCACCTCCAGCGCACCGGGCCGCACCGCCTTGCGGGCGTCGGCCAGGGCGGCGTCCAGCACCTGGCGCAGCTGGCTTTGCACTGTGGCGGCATCGGCGCCCTCCCGCGTGGCGGCCAGCGTGATGGCGATCAGGTCTTGCGGCACCTCGCGGCTGGCGTCGGCACTGAGATTGACCACGTTCTGCGGCGCGGCCTGCCACACCGTCAACGGGTTGGCCTGGGCCTGGGCCTGGGCGCCAGCCGCCAGCAGTGCCCAGACCAGTGGCAGCAGGGCTTGGCGGGTGCATCGGATGCCGGGCTTTTGCAAAGTCATGGGGGTTCTCGCAGACAGTGGATTGGGGAAACTGGTGTTGGCGGCCGGGTCGATGGCCACCCATCTCTCTCAGCGCAGCCGGGCCTGCCGTGGTTGACTTCACGCCCAGTGCCGTCTGACTCTCCGCAGTTGTAACAGGCCGTCAGAAGCGGGCCCGCCGCCCTGGGACCGGCCTGCACAATGCCGTTGTTACATCTTGCCGCTGTTGCCTACGGGAGCCCCGCATGACCGCGCCTGCCACCACCCGCCCTGACCGCATCGCCGTCGTCGATGACGACGCCCGCATCCGCGATCTGCTGCGGCGCTACCTCACCCAGGAAGGCTTCGAAGTGCTGCTGGCCGAGGACGGCAAGGCGCTGAACCGGCTGCTCACCCGCGAGAACATCGACATGATCGTGCTCGACCTGATGCTGCCCGGCGAAGACGGCCTGTCGATCTGCCGGCGGCTGCGCGCAGCCAACGACACCACGCCCATCATCATGCTCACTGCCAAGGTGGAGGATGTCGACCGCATCGTGGGCCTGGAGGTGGGCGCGGACGACTACCTGCCCAAGCCCTTCAACCCGCGTGAGCTGCTGGCCCGCATCCATGCCGTGCTGCGCCGCCGCCCCGCGCAAGAGGCGCCTGGCGCCCCCAGCAAAGAGGCCCAGGTGGTGCACTTCGGGCCGTTCGAGTTCGACCTGTCGCTGCGCCGCCTGACCAAGGACGGCGAGCCCATCGCGCTGACCACCGGCGAGTTCTCGATGCTCAAGGCCCTGGTGCGCCACCCGCGCCAGCCGCTGTCGCGCGACAAGCTGGCCCAGCTGGCGCGCGGCCGGGATTTCGAGCCCTTCGACCGCAGCCTGGACGTGCAGGTCTCGCGCCTGCGCAAGCTGGTCGAGCCCGACCCGTCGCAGCCACGCTACATCCAGACGGTGTGGGGCGTGGGCTATGTCTTCGTGCCCGATGGCGCCAGTTGAGCCCAGCAAGCCCGTTGAGCCAATGCGCCCGCTGAGCGCGCTGGGACAACGCGTGCCTTGGCTACACCTGGCGCGAGATGGCGCAGCAGGGTGCCGGCTGGCACTGTTCGCTG
>JBBRJU010000475.1:0-2930 GCA_038218895.1 Burkholderiales bacterium | reverse complement strand
AGCGGCCGCATCCGCGCCTGCTATCCGTTCGTGCGGGTGCGCACCGACACGGTGGCCCGGGCCGACAGCCGTTTGAGCTATGGCTTTGTCGCCGGCCCCGGCGTGTATGAAACCACGCTGACCCGGCCCGATCTGTTTGCCAACTACTACCGGAAACAGTTCACCCTCTTGCTGCGCAACCACGGCGGGCCGATCGAGGTGGGCATGAGCAAGCAGCCGATCCCGATCCACTTCAGCTTTGCCCAGCACGACCATGTGGAGGGCACGATGACGCCCGAGCGCCGCCAGCTGATGCGCGATGTCTTCGACCTGCCCGACCTGGCCGCGATGGACGACGGCATTGCCAACGGCACGCACGAGGCGGGCCCGCGTGAGCCACAGCCGCTGGCGCTGTTCACCGCACCGCGGGTGGATTATTCGCTGCATCGGCTGCGCCACTACACCGGCACATCGCCCGAGCACTTCCAGAACTTCGTGCTCTTCACCAACTACCAGTTCTACATCGACGAGTTCGTGCGCCTGGGCCACGAGATGATGGCCAGGCCGCTGGGCCAGGGCGGGCTGCTGGGCAACTGGCCCAAACATGCCGCCGAGAGTGACGACTACGTCGCCTTTGTCGAGCCCGGCAACGTGGTGACGCGCCGTGCCGGCACGCCGGCCGACCCGGAAGACGCCTTCGGTGTGGCGCTGCCGCGCCTGCCGCAGATGCCGGCCTACCACCTGGTGCGGCCCGACGGATCGGGCATCACCATGGTCAACATCGGCGTGGGCCCGGCCAATGCCAAGAACATCTCCGACCACATCGCCGTGCTGCGCCCGCATGCCTGGCTGATGCTGGGCCACTGCGCCGGCCTGCGCAACACCCAGCAGCTGGGCGACTATGTGCTGGCGCACGGCTATGTGCGGGAAGACCATGTGCTGGACGAAGAGCTGCCGCTGTGGGTGCCGATCCCGCCGCTGGCCGAGGTGCAGATGGCGCTGGAGCGCGCGGTGGCCGACGTCACCCAGCTCGACGGCTTCGAGCTGAAGAAGATCATGCGCACCGGCACCGTGGCGAGCACCGACAACCGCAACTGGGAGCTGCTGCCCCAGCGCGGCCCGGAGCGGCGCTTCAGCCAGAGCCGGGCGATCGCGCTCGACATGGAATCGGCGACCATCGCCGCCAACGGCTTCCGCTTCCGCGTGCCCTACGGCACCCTGCTGTGCGTCAGCGACAAGCCGCTGCACGGTGAGATCAAGCTGCCCGGCATGGCCAATGCCTTCTACCGGGCGCGGGTCGACCAGCACCTGCGCATCGGCATGCGCGCCATCGAGCTGCTGCGCCGCCAGCGGCTGGACCAACTGCACAGCCGCAAGCTGCGCAGCTTTGCCGAGGTGGCGTTCCAATAGCCCTGCCCATGCCGGCACCCGCAGGCGCCTGCCAGCACGCGCCGGCACCACCTTGCTGCCCAGCGCACCCACTGCGCCCGTGAAACACCCACCATGACACTCGATGTCCCCACGCTGCTGATCGTGATGATGATCAACATGCTCGCGCTGTCGGTGGCGATCCCCGCCATCATGGGTTGGCACGTCAGCCAGGCTGCGCGCTGGGCACAGGGCGCGATGGTGCTGCAGACGCTGGGCTGGACATTTCTCGTGCTGTCGCGGCAATGGCAGGAGCAGTTGGTGTCGGTGCTGGCCATCACCGGCCTGGCGCTGGGCCTGGCGATGTTGTGGCAGTCGATGCGGGGCTGGCTGGGCCCCCGGCCGGGTGGCCGGCTGGTCTGGGCGCTGGCGGTGGCGGTGCCGCTGGGGTATGCGCTGGGTTACCAAAGTTATGCGTTCCGGGTCGGCTGGTCCAACTTCGGGCTGGCGCTGCAGTTGGCCTCGGTGGTGCTGGCCTTGCTGTGGCCGGCGCCGCAGGCGAGCCGGAGCTGGCGCGTGATCATGGCCACCAGCCTGGCGGCGCTGGCAGTGGCCACCGCCTGGCGCGGTGTGCTGGGCGCGTTCTACACCGACCTGTACCCCAACTTGCGCACGCCCCACCCGGTGATGGTGGCGGCCATGCTGCTGAGCAACCTGACGGTGGTGCTCAATGCGGTGGGGCTGCTGGTGGCCTGGCGTGAAGAAGCCGAGCGTGCACTGCAAACCCTGGCCCGCACCGACAGCCTGACCGGGCTGCTGAACCGGCGCGCCATGCAGCAGCAGGCCGATCTCTTGCTCAAACAGGCCCACCGGCATGGCGACACGGTGAGCCTGTTGCTGATCGACCTGGACGGTTTCAAGGCCATCAACGACCAGCACGGCCACGCCGGCGGCGACCGGGCGCTGTGCCTGATGGCGCGGCTGCTGCAGGCCGAGGTGCGCAGCGGCGACCTGGCCGGGCGCTGGGGCGGTGAAGAGTTCTGCGTGTTGCTGGCGCGCGGCGGCAGCGAGGCCGGCGCCGGCTTCGACCGCCGGCTGCGCGCGGCGCTGGTAGAAGAGGCCCTGGCCACGCTGGGCTTCGCATTGGACTACAGCGCCGGCCTCAGCATGCTGGGCCACCGACACAGCGACAACGATAGGGACAGTGACAGCGAGAACAAAGACGACAAGCTCAGCCGCGATGATCTGCAGGCCCTGCTGCAGCGGGCCGATGCCGCACTGTATGCCGCCAAGAGCGCCGGCCGCGGCAAGCTGGTGGCACAGGCGGGCTGAGCGCCGTCAACGCAGGCGGCAGGCGGCGTAGGCGTCGAGCTGGGGCTGATACACGCTGGTCTGCACGTCCAGCAGGCCCAGCACCGAATGGAAGTAGTGGTCGTGCGAGATCTCCACGTCAGCGCGTCCCTGCAGGCAGGCCGCATTCAGCCGCTGGCGCTGCGCAAAGCCCGGGCTCAGCCAGGTGATCCAGGGCACATGCTTCTGCACATCCGGCGCAATGGTGTAAGGCAGGCCATGCAGGTAGAGGT
>JBBRJU010000474.1:0-2933 GCA_038218895.1 Burkholderiales bacterium | reverse complement strand
CGGTGGCTGTCACCGTGGCGCCGGCCACCAAGGGGGTCCCGATCATCAGGTCGGCGCCGTTTCCGACAGCCAGCACCTGGTCGATCACGATCTCCTGGCCCACGTCCGCTGCTATCTGTTCTACCTTGATCTTTTCGCCGGCAGCAACCTTGAATTGCTTGCCACCGGTTTTAATGAGCGCGTACATAAGTGCCTCTGGTTTGTTCACTTCGATCCCACATCCTGCAAGCAGCCAAGCTTGCCGAACCATCAGCTGACGCCGAAAGAACCAATGATGGTAGCAGACATGTGGGGCTCTGAGGGCCGTTCCCTGGCACTGACCTGCCCGCACGTTGCCAAGCGGCTGTTGCCGTCAAGGCTGTCCGCCGGCCGGCAGAAGCACCAGGCGGTGGCTCCCTATAATTTGCCACCATCCTGTGACCTGAGCCACTGTGAACGATCTCCTCATCCCTGCATCGGCTGACGTCGACCCGATGGCTGCCGATATGCTGCGGGTGGACGAGGTCATCCGGCTGCGTCTGGCCTCGGATGTGGCGTTGATCAACCAGATCTCGCACTACATCGTCAGCGCCGGGGGCAAGCGCATCCGGCCGCGCCTGGTGCTGCTGTTCGCCCAGGCGCTGGGATTCGTCGGCCCGGAGCGGCACGAGCTGGCCGCCACGGTCGAATTCATCCACACCGCCACGCTGCTGCATGATGACGTGGTTGACGAATCGTCACTGCGCCGTGGCCAGAAGACGGCCAATGCACTGTTCGGCAATGCCGCCAGCGTGCTGGTGGGTGATTTCTTGTATTCGCGGGCCTTCCAGATGATGGTCAGCGTCAACCGAATGCGGGTGCTGGAAGTGCTGGCCGACGCCACCAATGTCATCGCTGAAGGCGAGGTGCTGCAGCTGATGAACATGCATGACCCCGATCTGGCGGTCGACGACTACCTGCGCGTCATCCGCTACAAGACCGCCAAGCTGTTCGAGGCCAGCGCCCGCCTGGGCGCAGTGCTGGCCAACGCCCCGCGTGATGTGGAAGATGCCTGCGCCGACTGCGGCCGCGCGCTGGGTACCGCCTTCCAGCTGGTGGACGACCTGCTCGACTACGAGGGCGACACCCAGTCTCTGGGCAAGAACGTCGGGGACGACCTGCGCGAAGGCAAGCCCACGCTGCCGCTGCTGGTGGCCATGGCGCGCAGCAGCGACGACAACCGCCAGCTGATGCGCCGGGCCATCGAGCATGGTGAGCTCGACCGGTTGCAGGACATCCTGGCGATCGTGCGCGACACCGGCGCCTTGCAGGCCACGCGGCAGGCCGCGCGTGACGAGGCAGATGCGGCAGCACACGCACTTTCCGCACTGCCCGATTCGGCAGCCCGAAACGCTCTGCTAGAATTGTGCGTTCGGTCGGTGGAGCGATCCTGCTGATCAACGGATGAGGCTGGACATGCTGTACGCAGCATTTGGCCGACCATCGGGGTGTAGCTTAGCCTGGTAGAGCGCTACGTTCGGGACGTAGAGGCCGGAGGTTCGAATCCTCTCACCCCGACCAGATTGTTGGTGTTTGTTGGTGTTTCCTGGTGATTGTTGGCGTTTGCACGATTGATCAGCCCCTGCTTCAGGGGCTTTTTCATGCCTGCAGACTAGGCGGCAGCGCGGGCAAGGCCGTCCCGGCAGCCTGAACTGGCCACCAATTGCTGCGGTTCTAGGCGTTACAGTCGGCAATCGATCGGCCATCATGGTGCGGTCCGCTGTCGTCAACTGCTGCGAAGCCGTCTTGGAAACTCTGGTCGAACCACCACAATCATCGCTGTCTGGCGTGGCCAGGGTGTTGGTGCACGCGGGCAAGCTGGGCAGCAAGGCAGCAGAAGACCTGGCGAAGTCGGCCAAGGACCGGCGCATCAGCTTCATCGGGGCGGTCATCGCCTCTGGCGCGGTCTCCGCCTTCGACCTGGCGCACACGCTGTCCACAGCGCTCGCACTGCCGCTGCTCGACCTGTCAGCGGTCGATTTTGAACGCCTGCCCAAGAACGTGGTCGACCCCAAGCTGGCCGTGCAATACCAGTTGGTGATGCTGGGCCGGCGCGGCAACCGGCTGTTCATCGGCGGTGCCGACCCGACCGACCAGGAGGCGGTTGAACGCATCAAGTTCGCCACCCAACTGTCGCCCGAGTGGGTGATCGTCGAATACGACAAGCTGGCGCGGCTGATGGAGGCGCAGGGCGCCACCGCCACCGAGACGCTGGAAGCGCTGACCGCCGACGACTTCGAGTTCGACGTCACCGACGACACCAGCGCGCCCGACACGTCTGAAGTGGTGCCGGAAGTGGAAGATGCACCGGTGGTGCGCTTCCTGCAGAAGATGCTGATCGACGCGATCAACCTGCGCGCCTCCGACCTGCACTTCGAACCCTACGAGTACCACTACCGGGTGCGCTTCCGGGTCGACGGTGAACTGCGTGAGATCACGCAGCCGCCGCTGGCCATCAAGGAGAAGCTGGCCTCGCGCATCAAGGTCATCAGCCGGCTCGACATCGCCGAGAAACGCGTGCCGCAGGACGGCCGCATGAAGATGAAGTTCGGCAACAAGGCGATCGACTTCCGGGTGTCGACCCTGCCCACGCTGTTCGGCGAGAAGATCGTGATCCGGATCCTCGATCCGTCGTCGGCCAAGGTGGGCATCGAGGCCCTGGGCTACGAGAAGATCGAGAAAGACCGCTTGATGACCGCCATCGTGCGGCCTTATGGCATGGTGCTGGTCACCGGCCCCACCGGCTCGGGCAAGACGGTGTCGCTCTACAGCTGCCTGAACATCCTGAACCAGCCCGGCGTGAACATCTCCACCGTGGAAGACCCGGCGGAAATCAACCTGCCCGGCATCAACCAGGTCAACGTGAATGACCGCGCCGGGCTGACTTTCGCCGCCGCGCTGAAGTCTTTCCTGCG
>JBBRJU010000473.1:0-2934 GCA_038218895.1 Burkholderiales bacterium | reverse complement strand
TTGTCCCAGGCGCCGCCGCCGGTGCACATGCTGATCGCGACAAACAGGCCGGTCACGATCGTGCCCATCAGCAGGCCGCCCAGCGCGGCGGCGCCCAGCGTCATGCCCACCACCACCGGCACCACCACCGGCAGCAGCGACGGGACGATCATCTCCTTGATGGCTGCGGTGGTGAGCATGTCCACTGCGGCGCTGTAGTCGGGCTTGCGCTTGCCGGCCATGATCTGGCCATCCTCGAACTGCCGGCGCACTTCCACCACCACCGAGCCGGCAGCCCGGCCCACGGCTTCCATCGCCATGGCGCCAAACAGGTAAGGGATCAGGCCGCCGATGAACAGGCCGACGATCACTTTGGGGTCGCTCAGGTCGAAGGCGATGCTCATGCCCCGGCCTTCCAGCGAGTGGGTGTAGTCGGCAAACAGCACCAGTGCGGCCAAGCCGGCCGAGCCGATGGCGTAGCCCTTGGTCACTGCCTTGGTGGTGTTGCCCACTGCGTCCAGCGGGTCGGTCACGTCGCGCACCGCCTTGGGCAGCTCGGCCATCTCGGCAATGCCGCCGGCGTTGTCGGTGATCGGGCCGTAGGCGTCCAGCGCCACCACGATGCCGGCCATGCTGAGCATCGACGTGGCGGCAATCGCGATGCCGTAGAGGCCAGCCAGCTGGTAGGCCGCCAGGATGGCGGCGCACACCATGAGCACCGGCCAGGCGGTGGAGCGCATGCTGACGCCCAGGCCGGCAATGATGTTGGTGCCGTGGCCGGTGGTGCTGGCCTGCGCGATGTGCTTGACCGGCGGGTACTGGGTGCCGGTGTAGTACTCGGTGATCCACACCAGGGCAGCGGTGAGCACCAGGCCGACGGCGCAGGCGCCGAACAAGCGGATCTGCGTGCTGGCGCCCAGCGCGTCATCGGGCATCACCGCGCCGGTGACGAAGTAGAACGCGACCAATGACAGCACGCCGGCCACGGCCAGGCCCTTGTACAGCGCCGGCATCACGTTCTTCATGCCGGGGCTGGCCTTGACGAAGCTGCAGCCGATGATGCTGGCGATGATCGACACGCCACCCAGCAGCAGCGGATAGATGACCGCCGCCATCGGGGCGGTGACGACCATCAGCGCGCCCAGCGCCATGGTGGCGATCAGCGTGACGGCATAGGTCTCGAACAGGTCGGCGGCCATGCCGGCGCAGTCGCCCACGTTGTCGCCCACGTTGTCGGCAATCACCGCCGGATTGCGCGGGTCGTCTTCGGGAATGCCGGCCTCCACCTTGCCCACCAGGTCAGCGCCCACGTCGGCACCCTTGGTGAAGATGCCGCCGCCCAGGCGCGCAAAGATCGAGATCAGGCTGGAGCCGAACGCGAAGCCCAGCAGCGGCTTGAGCACGGTGGCCAGGTTCTGGTCAGGCGCCAGCCGGCCGTTGCCGGTGAGGTACATGAAGAAGATGCCCACGCCCAGCAAGCCCAGGCCCACCACCAGCATGCCGGTGATGGCGCCGCCCTTGAAGGCCACATCCAGCGCCGGGCCGATGCCCCTGGTGGCGGCCTGTGCCGTGCGCACATTGGCCTTGACCGACACGTTCATGCCGATGAAGCCGCAGGCGCCCGACAGCACGGCGCCCAGCACAAACCCCACTGCGGTGGTGATGTCCAGAAAGATGCCGATGGCAAGTGCCAGCACCACGCCGACGATGGCGATGGTCTTGTATTGACGCGACAGGTACGCGGCCGCGCCCTGCTGGATGGCGCCTGCAATCTCCTGCATGCGGGCGTTGCCCGCGTCCTGCGACAAGATCCAGCTGCGCTGGATGAACCCATAAAGCACGGCAGCCAAGCCGCATGCCAGCGCGATGTAGAGCGCAATGTTGGTCGATATCAAGGGATCTCCTTCCTCGTCAAGCCCTGTGAACAAAAGCGCCCGATGGGTGTTGTTGCCGGCAGGCCTGCAAGCGCTGGCACTGCCGTGCACGGGTCGCCAAGACAATGTAAGGCGCTGCCGGCGGCGTGGTGAAGGTATTTTCCTGCGGTGTCGCAGGCGCGACGTCAGGGCCTGGCAAGCACGCATTCGTAGAATGCAGACCAACTTTCGTCCTTTCGACGCTGTCCCACTCCCCCGAGCCCATCCATGAGCCTGCACAACGTGACCCCCGGCGCCAAGGCGCCCCAGGAATTCAACGTGATCATCGAGATCCCGATGAACGCCGACCCGATCAAGTACGAGGTCGACCATGAAACCGGCGCGCTGTTCGTCGACCGCTTCATGAGCACGGCGATGCACTACCCGTGCAACTACGGCTACATCCCCAACACCCTGTCGGGCGACGGTGACCCGGTGGACGTGCTGGTGATCACGCCGGTGCCGCTGATTCCGGGCGTGGTGGTCACCTGCCGCGCGCTGGGCATGATGGAGATGGAAGACGAAGCTGGCCACGACAACAAGTTGCTGGCCGTGCCGATCGACAAGGTGCTGTCGATCTACAGCGAGTGGAAGAAGCCGGGAGACCTGAATCCGCTGCGGCTGAAGACCATTCAGCATTTTTTCGAGCACTACAAGGATCTGGAGTCCGGCAAATGGGTGAAGGTGACCGGCTGGACCGGCCCGGAGGGCGCGCACAAGGAAGTCACCGACGGCATCGCCAACTTCGAGGCCAGCAGACACAAGGCCTGACCAAGGCCTGATCCGCCGCAGCAGGCACTGCAGCGGGCGCTGCGTGGTGCCGCATGCTGCCGCGCAGTGCCCACTCAGAGCGCCTTGGACACCAGCTTGAAGTCCGGGTCTTCCGCAAACGCGTGCACGGTGTAGCCCAGCCCGGTCATCAGTCGCAGCATGTTGGGGTTGTTGGCCAGCACCAGGCCGTCGATTTCGCTCAGCCCCTTGGCGCGGGCGAACTCCATGATCGACAGCATCAGCCGCGAGCCCAGCCCCTGGCCCTTGTGCT
>JBBRJU010000472.1:0-2953 GCA_038218895.1 Burkholderiales bacterium | reverse complement strand
GGCGCTGGCCTGGTTCTCGAAGCGGATCATGTAGGGCAACGCGGCGGAGGCCTTGATCCAGTTCTCCTCACCGAAACCGTCGGGGCCGATGATGTCGTTGGGGTCGCTGGGCCGTGTGACGCAGGGCGCGTAGGTGATGGTTTTCTTCTCGCACTTCTCCAGATCGATGCTGGTGCTGGTGCCACCGCCGGGCCGGCAGTCTGGCGCCGACTCGGAGATCTTCTTCAGTTTCTCGGGCTTGCACTTGAGGCAGTGTTCGGGCACGGGCTCATGCGGCAACAAAGACGCCGGCGAAAAGGCCGTGGAGACCGGCGCTGTCGCGGCAGCTGCTCGCGGCAGCAAGATGTAGGTGAACGCTGTGGGCGCTGACCAGACACCGCCGGCCAGGCGGGCGCTGACGATGGTGGGATCGACCGCTTCCGTCTCGGTGCTGTCGTAAGTCCAGTAGAGCTCGATGGCGCCGCCGATGGATGCCATCGTGGCGTCCGCGAGGTGCCCGCCGGTTGCCAGTGCGGAGAGCGGGCCAAAGTTTAAGCCGTTGAACGTTGCGCTGTACAGCGTATCGCCGGCCTCGGTGGCTGCCACCCAGGCCACCAACAGGTTGCCGTCGCCCGAGAGGCCCAGGGTGGCCTGCATGTCTCGGTCATCGGTGGTGACGATCGCAGCGGCTGCCGACCACACGCCATCGCTGCCACGCACCGCGTACCAGATGTCTGACTTGTCGCGCGCTTCGTTCAAAGCTTCGAAGCTGTCGTAGCCTGCGGCGCCGTTGTGGTCTTCGCGGGTCCACACGGCCACCAGGCGGCCAGCGGCGTCGTGCAGCACGCGCAAGCCGCTGATGAAACCGTCCGCGCCTGGCACGGTGCCGGTCTCGACCCAGGCACCGTCGACCAGCGCGGCGGTGCGCAACTCGTCGGTGATGATGCCGCCATCCGGGTCGACGGTGCGCGACCACACAGCTGTGAGCACGCCGTCCGCTGCGCGCGACAACGCTGCTGCGCCGTCGCTGAACAGGTCGGTGGCGAGGGACGCGGTGCCGAACATGGCGTTGTCGCCGTAGACATTGCCAGTGCCGATGATCAGGCTCGGGTCGATCGTGAAGACGCCATCCTCCAGCCCGGCGTCCTGCAGGCTGAGCGCGTCGGCCGGCTGGTAGTTCAGGAAGTCGATCGAGCCGGAGAAGCTGAAGATCTTGTACTCAGCAGTGATCTGCATGTTGCCGGCGATCTTCTTCAGACCGGGGCTGGGCAGCAAGCTGAACTCGGTGCTGAAATTGAGCGACGCTTCGATCTTGGCATCGTTCACGCCGTCCTGCGTGGCGCGTAGCCAAGCGCCACCGCCCAGCGACATCGACACCGCACCCCAGTCATCGGGCGCACGGAAGTTGGTGGTCGGCGGCGAATCCTTCCACTTCATGGCCTCGAAGCTGAATCCCAGGCTGCCTTTGATGCCGTTGGTAATGGTCAGTGGCGTGAAGCGGTTGACGAAGCCGATGCCGGTCTGCACCAGCCTGGACGCGGCAAATCCACCGGGGCCGAACTTCTCCAGCATGATCAGCAGGCCGTTGCCCCAGCTGAACTCGCCACTGGCGGTGGCCGAGGCCGTGGCCTCTTTGAACTTCCAGTCTTCGGTTTCGGAGTCGGCGGTCCAGGAGTACTGCGCCTTGGCATTGCCCTTGACAGTGACCTTGAGGTTGGATGCGAACGCAGAATCGTTCGGGCCGGGTTGGTCGCTGCCCACCTCGAACAAGATGCCGCCGCTGACACTGGCGTTGTAGTCGCAGCCATCCACTCCGGCTTCGACCTGCACTTCGCCCTTGAGCGCCGTGTGGAACAGGAAATTGTCTTCCCAGATGGTCCAGCTGCCACCGAAGCTGATGGTTTCCGGGGCAAGGTTGGCATCTGCCGCCGGCAGTGCAGCCGGCGTGAAGGTCAGACCGGCTGCGGCGATGGTCAGACGCAGCGTGTACAGGTCGGTGTCGTCCCGGATGGACGCATCTTCCTTCAGGTAGACCAGCGTGACACGCCCCAAGGCATCGGCCGAGACACGCGGCAGGCTGTCGGCCACCGCGTCGTCGGTCAGCTGCACGGCATCGGACCATTGCATCAGGCCACCGGCAACGCGGCCGACCGCGAAGTACAGTTCGGCCTCGTTGCCTTCGCCCTCGACCCATGTGATGAGCACACCTGCACTTTGGCCGTCCAGCAGCTTGGTGCTGGCGACGATGGCCATGCTGGCCACCGAGCCTTGCACCACGCGCTGCGCATCGGCCCACACGTCGCCGTCGCGCCGTGCCACCCACAGCGTGTCTTCCTTGATCCATGCCATGTAGGCCTGGCCGGCTTCATCCACGGTGAGCATCGGCCGCGATTCCTGCCGCAGCGGCAGCGCCGGGTCGCGGGCCAGGTAAACCGTGCCCGCATCGCGGTCAGTGCTGACATTCACGCCGACTGTGGGTAAAAACTCGTCTTCCAGCCCGTTGCGGTCTTGGTCGATATTGCGGGACTCAACGCTCACCAGATAGTCGCCCGTCTGCACACCGCCAATCAGGAAACGCCCGTCGGCGCCGGTCAGACCCGAAGCCATCTTGCGGTAGCTCTCGCCAACGGCCTTCCACAGGCTGACGGTCTGGCCCGCGACCCCGGTGGTGTCATCGGACCACTGCACCTGGCCGGTAACCACCGATGATGGGCGCCACTGAGCGTCCAGCGCGATCTGGGCAGCGAACAGCGCACGCACATCGCGGATCGGCTCGGCCGCCGTGGACAAGCGCACCGTCATGTCGTTCAGGACGCGCACCAAATCGCCCATCGTGTTGCCGATGCGCGGCTGCACCCGGCCCCAGAACTGCTGCCAGGCGGTGAAGTCGACAGCCGCAGGGCGCAGCGCGCGCTCGATCATCGACCAGTCGGTGATCGCCTCGGTGCTGTCGCCCTGCACCGGACGCGCCTCG
>JBBRJU010000471.1:0-2968 GCA_038218895.1 Burkholderiales bacterium | reverse complement strand
GGTCTGCAGGCCTTGCAGGCCTTGCAGCATCAGCTGGGCGCGGCGGCGGATCTCGCCTTGCACCGCAGTGGCCAGGTCGTCGGTGCGTTCCTGGGCGCGGGCCTGCTCGTGGCGCAGTGTCAGCAGCACCAGCAGCAATTGCGCCACGCCCAACAGCACCACCAGCGCCACCCACAGCAGCAGCCGCGGGCTGCGGCGGCTGGTCGGGGGTGGCGCCGAGGGTGGCGCCGGGACATTGGCGGCGGGCGAAGCGGGCGCGGGCATGAACCGGCAGTATTCCCCGCCCGGGGCAGGCCCGGCCTACGCAGTTCTGCGCATGGCCGGGCCAGCAGGCATCAGTTGACCAGCGACGAGACGCGCAGCACCTGTGCACCTGCACCTGCACCTGCACCTGCACCTGCACCTGCACCGGCGCCGGCACCGGCGCCGGCACCGGCGCGCCATCCTGAGCGCGGGTATTCAGGCGGGGCCCAGGTCAGCACGCCCGGCGTGGCCGGTGGCCCGGGTGTTTGACGGTCGCGGGTCTGCCGGTCGAGCGTCTCACCCTCGGCCGTCTGTCGCGCGCCGCTGCTGCATCCGTGTGCGCCGGTTCAGACTGATCCGCAGTTGCGCGCGTGCATGCAGGCGCCCTGCGGGCGACACTCCGAGAATTCGCCCCCCCGACCAGGACAGCCGACCCATGCCCCAACACACCCAGGAAGACAAGCGTGCCGAGTTGCGCCGTGCGGCACTGGAGTACCACGAGTTCCCCTCGCCCGGCAAGGTTGCGATCGCCGCCACCAAGCAGATGGTCAACCAGCGTGACCTGGCGCTGGCCTATTCCCCTGGCGTGGCGGCTGCTTGCGAGGAGATCATCGACGACCCGGCCAATGCCTGGCGCTATACCGCGCGCGGCAACCTGGTGGCGGTGGTCACCAACGGCACCGCCGTGCTGGGCCTGGGCAACATCGGCCCGCTGGCCAGCAAGCCGGTGATGGAAGGCAAGGCCGTGCTGTTCAAGAAGTTCGCCGGCATCGACGTGTTCGACCTGGAGATCGCCGAGAACGACGTCGACAAGTTGGTCGAGATCATCGCCGCGCTGGAGCCCACCTTCGGTGGCATCAACCTCGAAGACATCAAGGCGCCGGATTGTTTCTACGTAGAACGCAAGCTGCGCGAGCGCATGAACATCCCTGTCTTCCACGACGACCAGCATGGCACGGCCATCGTGGTGGGCGCCGCGCTGATGAACGGCCTGAAGGTGGTCGGCAAGCGCATCGATGCGGTCAAGCTGGTCACCTCGGGCGCCGGGGCGGCGGCGCTGGCCTGCCTGAACCTGCTGGTCAAGCTGGGCATGCCGAAGACGAACATCTTCGTCACCGACCTGGCAGGCCTGGTCTGGCAGGGCCGGCTGGAGCTGATGGACCCGGACAAGGCCGAGTTTGCGCAGGACACGCCGCACCGCACGCTGGCGCAGGCCATTGCCGGGGCCGACGTGTTCCTCGGTCTGTCGGCCGGCGGCGTGCTGAAGGCGCCGATGGTGGCCACCATGGCCGCCAAGCCGCTGATCTTCGCGCTGGCCAACCCCACGCCCGAAATCATGCCGGAGGAGGTGGCGGCGGTGCGCAGCGACGCCATCATGGCCACCGGCCGCACCGACTACCCGAACCAGGTCAACAACGTCCTGTGCTTCCCGTACATCTTCCGCGGGGCGCTGGATTCGGGCGCCACGACCATCACCGACGAGATGGAGATCGCCGCAGTGCATGCCATCGCCGACTTGGCCCAGGCCGAACAAAACGACGTGGTGGCCGCAGCCTATGCAGGCACCACGCTGGTGTTCGGCCCCGAATACCTGATCCCGAAACCGTTCGACCCGCGGCTGATGATGAAGATCGCCCCCGCCGTGGCGCGCGCCGCCGCCGCCTCAGGCGTGGCCGCCCGGCCAGTGACCGATTTCGTCGCCTACGAGGAAAAGCTGCAGAGCTTTGTCTACGCCTCGGGCAATGCGATGAAGCCGATTTTCAGCCAGGCCAAGCGCGCCAAGCGTCGCAACGTGGCCTTCGCCGAAGGCGAAGACCGCCGGGTGCTGCGGGCAGTGCAGGTGATTGTTGACGAAGGCCTGGCCCGGCCCTGGCTGGTGGGGCGCGCCAACGTCATCCACAGCCGCATCGACAAGCTCGGCCTGCGCCTGCAAGCCGGGCGCGATTACGAGATCGTCAACATCGACGACGACCCGCGCTACCGCGACTACTGGCAGACCTACCACCGGCTGACCGAGCGCAAGGGGGTGACCGTGCAGTTCGCCAAGATCGAGATGCGCCGCCGGCTGACGCTGATCGCCGCGATGCTGCTGCACAAGGGCGAGGTCGACGGCATGATCTGCGGCACCTGGGGCAGCACCCAACAGCACCTGGCACACATCGACCAGATCATCGGCCGCCGCGCGGGGGTCAACACCTACGCCTGCATGAACGGGCTGATCCTGCCCGGGCGCCAGGTGTTCCTGGTCGACACCCATGTGAACTACGACCCCACGGCCGAGCAGCTGTGCGAGATCACCATCCTGGCGGCCGAGGAAATGCTGCGTTTCGGCGTGGCGCCAAAGGCCGCGCTGCTGTCGCACAGCAGTTTCGGCAGCAGCCAGCAGCCGTCTGCGGTGAAGATGCGCGCGACGCTGGCGCTGCTCCAGCAGCGCGCGCCGTGGCTGGAAGTGGACGGCGAAATGCACGGCGACGCCGCGCTGGATGTCGAGCACCGCGCGGAACTGATGCCGAACAGCAGCCTTGTCGGCGAGGCCAATCTGCTGGTGTTGCCGAATATCGACGCCGCCAATATCAGCTACAACCTGCTGAAAACAGCCGCCGGCGGCGGCATTGCCATCGGCCCGGTGCTGCTCGGAACTGCCCAGCCGGTCCACATCCTGACGGCGTCCGCCACGGTGCGTCGCATCATCAACATGACCGCTCTCGCGGTTGCAGACGCCAAC
>JBBRJU010000470.1:0-2975 GCA_038218895.1 Burkholderiales bacterium | reverse complement strand
AGGTAGAAAAAACGTTCCGACAGGTTCGGGATGTGGTGGATGTAGGACTCGATGTGCCCGGAATCGAAGGTCGGCAGCGAAGCCGACGGGATCAGGCTGCTGTGGTCGATGACCGTCAGCCGGTCCGACGGCTGCAGCCAGGCGGGCGTCTGCGCATCGGTCACCAGATAGATGTGGCCGTGCGCCGGGAAGAAGCGGTCCAGCGCGCGCAGGCTGTAGCGCAGCTCGTCGTTGTCGCGAAAGCGGCCCTCGACATTGCCGTGTGCGCCCATCGCCTGGTGCTGGCACAGGCCCAGTTGTGCGGCCGCCGCACGCCGCTTGCGGCGCCAGGCGGGGTCGTTGCCGTCGACCCAGAGGTAGACGATGTCGATGGGAGTGGGGTCGTGCATGCGGACGGTGTCGTGCCGGGCGGGCTGTTCGGGCTGTTCGGGCCGTTCGGCCGTTCGGGCGGCAAAAAAGGGCGGATTATGAACATGTCAGTGCACGTTTGCTTGCTGCGCCCTTTCGGGCTGATCCCGAGCCGGACCGGGCAAGACCGGGTCCGGCGCGCGACCGCGAGCCCATTGGGCTTACAGGCTGAGAGGAGTTCGAGCAGGTTCGAAAAACGCACAGACTCTCAAGCGTGGCGGCGAGATGCAAGATGCTCCGTAGAGGGGCTGGACAGCTTGCTGGCCGGCACAACCCAGGATTCTTTCCGGGTGTCTGACACAAAACGAAAGCAAAACCGGCCATCCTGGGGCCTGTGACGCGACAGCGCCAGGGCATGCATCCGGCCGATGTTGCGCTGCGCCAGAAGCTGCTTGCAACGATTTGCGTACCGCCTCAAGACCCCGGATGCAGCGCCTCGTCCAGCGCTTCCACCCAGTGCTTGACCGGCGTGCTGGTGCCGCTTTGCAGATGCTGGATGCAGCCGACGTTGGCCGAGACGATGGCGGTGGGTTGCAGCTCGGCCAGGTGGCCCAGCTTGCGGTCGCGCAGCTGGTGGCTCAGCGCGGGCTGCAGCACGCTGTAGGTGCCGGCCGAGCCACAGCACAGGTGCGGCTCGTTCAGCGCCACCGCCACGTCGAAGCCCAGCGCCTTCAGGCCGGCCTCGACGCCACCGCGCAGCTGCTGGCCATGCTGCAGCGTGCAGGGTGGGTGGAAGGCCAGCATGCCCGGCTGCGCATCGGCCATGCGTGGTTGCAGCACCGCCACGATCTCGGGCAGCAGCTCGCTCAGGTCGCGCGTCAGCGCACTGATGCGGGCCGCCTTCTCGGCATAGGCGGCATCGCCGGCCAGCGCGTGGCCGTAGTCCTTGACCTGCACGCCGCAGCCGCTGGCGTTCATCACGATGGCCTCCACCGTGCCGGCGCGCACCAGCGGCCACCAGGCGTCGACATTGCGGCGCATGTCGTCCAGCCCGCCGGCCTGGTCGCTCAGGTGCGTGCGCAGGGCGCCGCAGCAGCCGGCCTTGTCGGCCACCACGGTTTGGATGCCGATGGCGTCCAGCACCCGGGCAGTGGCGGCGTTGATGTTGGGCAGCATCGCCGGCTGCACGCAGCCGGCCAGCATCAGCACCTTGCGGGCGCGCTCTTTCTTCGGCCACTGGTTGGCCCGCGGGTGGCGGGTGCCGGGCAGCTTGTCCTGCAGGTTGCCGGGCAGCAATGGGCGCACCAGCTTGCCCATGGCCATGGCCGGGCCCAGCAGCGGCGATGTCAACCCCTCTTTCAGCAGCCAGCGCAGCGCGCGTTCGCCGGTGGGGCGCGGCACCTTGGCGTCGACGATCTTGCGGCCGATGTCGACCAGGTGGCCATAGTCCACGCCGCTGGGGCAGGTGGTTTCACAGTTGCGGCAGGTCAGGCAACGGTCCAGGTGCAATTGCGTCGCGCGGGTGGGTGCGGCGCCTTCGAGCACCTGCTTCATCAGGTAGATGCGGCCACGCGGGCCGTCCAGCTCGTCGCCCAGCAGCTGGTAGGTGGGGCAGGTGGCGGTGCAGAAGCCGCAGTGCACACACTTGCGCAAGATGGCCTCGGCCGCCTCGCCGTCGGGCGTGCCTTTGAATTCGGGGGCCAGGTTGGTTTGCATGGCTGGGGGCGTTGTCTCGGGTTCGTATGGTCGGAAGAATCTCAGGCGCTCAAAGCAGCCAGCGTGCCAGCAGCGGCATCAGCAGCGCGGCCAGCACCGCCTGCAGGCCCAGCGCCAGGCCGGCATAGGCGCCGGCATCGGGGTGCACCTGCATGGCGCGGGCCGCGCCGATGCCGTGGCTGGCGGTGCCCAGCGCGAAGCCGCGCACCGCCGGCCGGCGGATGCGCAGCAAATCGAACAGGTACTTGCCGCGGATGGCGCGCACCAGGCCGGTGAGCACCGCCAGCACCGCCGCCAGCGCGGGGATGCCGCCCAGCTGCTCGGCGATGCCCATGGCCACCGGCGCGGTGACGGATTTCGGCGCCAGTGACGCCAGCACATCGGCCGGCAGGCCCAGCGCCCAGCCGATGGCCACCGCGCTGGCGCTGGCCGCCACGCCACCGGCCAGCGCGGCCGCCAGCAGGGCCGGGCCGCGCCGGCGCAATTGCGCGCGGCGCTGCCACAGTGGCCACCCCAGCGCCACCACCGCCGGGACCAGCAGAAAGTGGATGAACTGCGCGCCCGAGACGTAAGTGGGGTAGGGCGTGCCGGTGGCCAGCAGCAGGCTGGCCAACGCCAGCACCGTCCACAGCACCGGATTGGCCCAGGGTGCGTGGTCCAGGCGCTGGTAGACAGCCTGCGCGGCCACGTACACCGCCAGCGTGGCCGTCAGCCCGAACAACGGCGTGGCCGACAGGTAGACCCAAAGCTGCACGAAGTCGGCCATCGCGGGCGCGCTGGTCATGGGCCTGGCTCCGCAGTGGCCGGCATCAGGGCATTCAGCACGACCGCTGTCACGGCGAGCCCGATCCAGGTCGACAGCAGCAGGGCTGCTGCCATGCGCAGGCCGTGCTGGCTGATCAAGGCCAGGT
>JBBRJU010000469.1:0-2976 GCA_038218895.1 Burkholderiales bacterium | reverse complement strand
CGACGTCGAGCGTCTCGCCTGGTGGCAGGGCGCCGCCGGTGACGGTCGCAACAGCGCATCGGCGCTGCGCTGCCGCCTGCACACCGGCCGCACGCACCAGATCCGCGTGCACCTGGCCGCGCGCGGCCACCCGCTGGTGGCCGACGCGCTTTACGGCGGGCGCCCGCTGCTGGGGTTGGAACGCCAGGCCCTGCATGCGGCCGAACTGGGCTTTTTGCACCCTGCCGACGGCCGGCCGATGGCGTTTTCGGCACCCTTGCCCAGCGATCTGGCGCAGGCCTGGGCCACTGTCGTTCCGGGCTGACAGCGCGCTCATGCATTCCCGGGCTACAATTCGAGCTTGGATTGAAGATTGTCGGCAGCGAAGCTCGCGCAGCGCGCCGGCATCAGCAGCAAGATTGCAGGCACGGCCGCCATCCGCCCGACCTGCCGGCCAGTTCAGGTGTGCAGAAACTGCCACCGTTGCCCGGGGCGCAAGCCCTTCGCGCAGGGCCCGGCGCACCGATCGATGCTTCACCGTACGTTGCCCTGAGTGGCAGCCCTTCGACCGAGCGCCTGGCGGGCGCCCGAGAGGCCCGTCGCCCGAGTGATCACGCCACACACGATGTCCCCCGCCGTTGGCAACAATGGCCCGCGATGAACAGAGGTTCATGAACACCCACGAGGCCAAGCGCGTCCTCGAGACCGCGCTGATCTGCGCCCAGCAGCCCTTGCCGCTGCGTGACATGCGCAGCCTGTTCGACGACCAGGTCGGCGCAGACACCCTGCGCACCCTGCTCGACGAGCTGGTGGGCGACTGGCACGGCCGCGGCGTGGAGCTGGTGGCACTGGCCTCGGGCTGGCGCTTCCAGAGCCGGCCCGAGATGCGCGAATACCTCGACCGCCTGCACCCCGAGAAGCCGCCGCGCTATTCCCGCGCGGCGATGGAGACCCTGGCCATCATTGCCTACCGCCAACCAGTCACACGCGGCGACATCGAGGACATCCGCGGTGTCATCGTCAGCAGCCAGATCATCAAGCAGCTGGAAGACCGCGGCTGGATCGATGCCATTGGTTACCGTGAGGCGCCCGGCCGGCCGGCGCTTTTTGCCACCACGCGCCAGTTCCTCGACGACTTGGGACTGCTCAGCCTGGATCAATTGCCGGTATTGGATGGCCCGCCAACGGCGGCGGTGTTCGACCCCGGTTCCGCCGGTCAGCCGTCGCTGCTGGACGACGGCACGCAGCAGGAATCCCTGCCGCTGGATCTGTCCTCGGCATCCCACCCCGCGGAAGACTCGCCCCCTGATGTTTCCCCTGCGGCCTACACGCCCCAGGCCGATGGTTCCTTCCCCGCAGCACCCGCATGACCATGCCTGATTCCGACTTTCCCCTGTCTGACCTGCCGGGCGCTGCTGCGCCCGCCGATGCCGAAGTTGGTGCCAAGCCACGCCGCAAGCGGGCGGTCAGGCCGGCCGCTGACGCGCCGGCAGCAGCAGAAGCAGAAGCAGCCGCTGCAGCCGCCCCGGCAGCAAGCGCAGTTGCAGCCGCCCCTGCAGCAGCAGAAGCAGCCGCCACAGCCGCCCCGGTAGCAGCTGCTGCCGCTGAAGCACTGGCCGATACCGCTGCCGAGGCGCCGGCCAAGGCCAGGCGCGCACGCAAAATGGCTGTCGAGGCTGTCGAGGCTGCCGAGGCCGACCCGGCCGACCTGGCCGACAGCCCGGCGCTGTCGGGCGAGCCGACAGTGCCCAGCCCCGTGGCCGATGCCGAGGCGCTGAAGCCGCCGCGCGCACGCCGCCGCCCCGTAGCTGTGCCCGCAGAAGCTGTGCCCGCAGAAGCCGTGCCCGCCGAAGCCGAGGCGCACCCGGCTGCCGACACATCGGTGAGACAGGTCTCAGCCGCAGGGCCAGCGCCCTCGGCGGCGCTGGCGCTGGCCACTGTGCCTGTGGCGCCGGCACCGGTCATCGCTGCTGCAGACGCCTCGGCCGATACCGCTGCACCCGCTGCTGCATCACCTGCCGTCCGCCCCGATGATGCGGCCGCCCCGGGCGCCGACCTGGGCCCCGACCCGGGCGGAGACAGTGACGGCGACGGCCCGCGCAAGCGCAACCGCAACCGCCGGCGTGGCCGCCGTGGCGGGGCCGAGCGCGGCCCGCGTGACGACGGCGCACCGGCCGACGAGGCCCAGGTGCTCACCATCACCGCCACCCCTGGCGAGGACGATGGTGACGACGACGACAGCCAGGCGCTGGCGGTCGAGCAGCCGCCGGCCCTGCCCAAGGACGTCGGCGAGACCTTTGCGGCCGTGCTGTCGGGCGACTACGATGCCCTGCCGATCGAGCTGCCCACCGGCGAGCCCGAGCGCCGTGTGCTGGCCGCCGAGCCCGATGCACCCAAGCTGCACAAGGTGCTGGCCCAGGCCGGCATCGGCTCGCGCCGCGACATGGAAGCGCTCATCGCCGAAGGCCAGGTGATGGTCAATGACCAGGTGGCGCACACCGGCCAGCGCATCTCCTTTGGCGACCGCATCAGCGTGGCCGGCCGGCAGATCAAGGTGCGCATTGCGCCGCCGCCGCCGCGCATCATTGCTTACCATAAACCGGTGGGTGAAGTAGTCACGCACGACGACCCGCAGCACCGGCCCACGGTGTTTCGCCGCCTGCCGCGGCTGCCGCACGGCAAGTGGCAGTCAGTGGGCCGGCTCGACATCAACACCGAAGGCCTGCTGCTGTTCACCAACTCGGGTGAACTGGCCAACCAGCTGATGCATCCGCGCTTCGGCGTGGAGCGTGAATACGCCGTGCGGGTGCTGGGCACGCTGACGCCGGACGCCAAGGCGCGTCTGCTCGAAGGCGTGGACATCGACGGCCAGCGCGCGACGTTCAAATCTGTCGAGGACGGTGGTGGCGAGGGTGTGAACCACTGGTACCGCGTGGTCATCACCGAAGGCCGCAACCGCGAGGTGCGCAAGCTGTTCGACAAGGTCGGCCTCGGCGT
>JBBRJU010000468.1:0-2979 GCA_038218895.1 Burkholderiales bacterium | reverse complement strand
AGCGTTCAGGGTCCACCCTTTGGGGGTGGGCATGCAGACGCGGATGGGCGGTGATGTTCCAGACAAAGCGCTCGAGAAAACCGGCGCCGCGCTGGCTGTCGGTCTGCGCCGCAGGTGCAGCGTGGACCAGTTGCAACAACGCGGCAGAGGCTTGCAGCAGTTGCTGGTTGTCTGCGACAGGGGCATGGACGGCCTGGAAAGGCAACCCCAGCTTCTCTTCGGGCGCCCAGTGGCTGGGCAAAGTCACAGCCAGCCACGGCAGGGTGCCTTGTGGGCCATCAATGATGGCCAGATCCTCGCGAAAACTCAGGCTCAGCAGGCCCGTCAGCCGCCAAGAAGCCGGCAGTACCGCCAGGCAGCGGGCCACTTCGTCACCCAGGCCGAACTGGCCGGCCGCCGTCTGCTCGACCTGGCCGTCGACGCGGCAGGCTGTGCCCAGCAGTTGGGCATGGGCTTGTCGGCCGTCCCATTCCCAGGCCTGCGGATAGGTGTTGGCCGCCAACTCGCAAACTGCATGCAGTGCGGGTGCGGCGTCAAATCCGCTTTGCGCCAAGAGCGCCTGGGGCCAGAACGCGCTCAGTACCGCCAGCTTCTCGCGTTGCTGCGCCGACCCTGGGCGAAGCAACGTCAATTGGGGTGCGGGGACCGCGTTGGCCTCGTTTGAGTTGATCGATGCAGGATGCGCGGCACCCGGCGCTCGTCGCAGGCCGGGCTGCATGCGAAACGGCGCCTTGACCGCAGCTTCGAAGTCAAAGGAAGACAAGGTGTGGCTGACCGGATAGCCTGAGTTTGATGATGCGGGGCAACGCCTGGAGCAGGGAGCACCTCCACATCAAGTTTCGCCCAGAAATCAAAAAGGCACCCTGAGGTGCCGATCTGTGCCCCAGCCCCACCGAGCTTCAGACCCGTTTGCGGTACTCATGGGTGCGGGTATCTATCTCGACCTTGTCGCCGCTTTCGACAAACAACGGCACGGTGATCTCAAAGCCGGTGCCGACGAGGGTGGCTGGCTTCATCACTTTGCCCGAGGTGTCACCTTTGACGGCCGGCTCGGTGGTGATCTCGCGGACCACCGTGGTGGGCAGTTCAACCGAGATGGCCTTGCCGTCGTAGAACACCACTTCGACGGTCATGTTGTCTTCGAGGTAGCTCAGGGCGTCACCCATGTTCTCGCTCTCGACTTCGAACTGGTTGTACTCGGCATCCATGAAGGCGTACATCGGATCGGCAAAGTAAGAGTAGGTGCACTCTTTCTTGTCCAGCACGATCTGTTCCATCTTGTCGTCGGCCTTGAACACCAGTTCAGCGCCGCCGCCGTTGAGCAGGTTCTTCATCTTCATGCGCACAGTGGCGGCACCGCGGCCGCCACGGCTGTATTCGGTCTTCAGCACGACCATCGGGTCCTTGCCTTGCATGATGACGTTTCCGGCGCGGATTTCCTGGGCGAGTTTCATGGCGATTCCAAATTCCAAAGGGGTGTGGCCCGGCATCCTGGAAGCTTGCGACGGGGCCGCATCGAGCAGCCGAGTCTGAAGTCTCTGAACGCCATCTGAGCGCTGCGATGTGCGCCGGGCAAAGCCCATTATTCTAGCAGTGCGTTGCGCGTTTCCAGTCGGGTTTGGGTTGTCAGTGACGCGCTGGCGGCCGGCGCAGGATGCTCTTCGGGCCTCTGCTGCTTGGACGCCACAAAGGCCAGCAGCCTGCACAGCAGATCACTTTGTTGCCCCAGCCGATCACGCTGCAACAGGCTTCTGTCGCGCCAAATCTGCCAGCTCAGCCCATCTTGCCGGCTTGGCAAACCGGGCCAGCGGCAGCCCGGCAAACCGTTCCAGGCGCGCCACACAGCGGCCATTTGTTGCCGATCGGCATCGGGGCCGTGCAAACTGTCCAGAAAATCCAGCATCGCCAGCACCTTGGCATGGTGCGCCTGGTCGTGCTGCACGTAGGCTTGCCAGACAAATGGTTTGGCGGCCCACAAGGCGCGTACCAGCGAATCCTCGCCCCGCACGACATTCAGATCGCTGGCCCACAGCAGATGGTCAAACTCGATTTGGCTGAGCAGCGGCAGCTGGTGCACGCGCAATGCGGGGTGCAGGTTGGCTGCAGCAATCAACATCTGCTGAGCACAGGGCGGCAGCGCAGCGGTGGCCAGCAACAGCGTCTGTCCGCCGCCTTGAGCGCTGTCGGCCAAGCTGGCCAGCAACGCGGGCAGATGATCGTTGGCGTAACAAAACAGGCTGACGAGCTTGTCATCCGGCCGCAGCTTCAGGCCCAGGCCCTGTAGCCAGGCCAGCCGGTCGAAACGGCTCTGGCGCGCTGGCAGGTCCGGCTCACGCAGCAAGCCGCCCGTGCGCTGGCTGAAGCCCGGGTAGAAAAACCACTTGGGCGGCCCCTGGCGCTGCGGTGACAACAGCCCGTGCGAAGCTTCAACATAAGGCTCTGCGCTCAAGTATTCCAGGTTGAGCCATATCGGCGAGGTGGTTGCCGCCACCGAGCCCGTTGGGGGTTGATCCTGCTGCTGTGGCGTCCCCCGTCTGGCCAAGGCTTGCAGCACCGTCTGTGGCATGGTGCAGCCAAAGGCTTCGATCACCACGTCGCCAAGCGCATCCGGCCCCGGCCAGGTGTGAACCTGAACCTCAGCCTTTGCCCCAGCCGCCAGCCACTGCAGCGCCCGCGGGTCATCAATCACCAGATGCACTTCTTGCCCGCTGCCGCTCAGTGCGCTGGCCAGTCGCCAGCACACGCCGACGTCACCGAGGTTGTCGACGACCTGGCAATAGATGTGCCAGCGTTGCTTGCCAGGCGGGGCTGCCAGCTCAGCGGCACGAGGGGTAGAAAGTGGCGTCGCCGGCGGGCTTGCTGGCGGACGCGCCGGGCTTGGCGCTGGGCTGAAGTCGGGGCACATTGGGGGATTATCAAAGGCGGTGAAAATTGTGTTCCATGAGTGCGACCGCTGCCCCTGTGCCTACAGACCCACCC
>JBBRJU010000467.1:0-2995 GCA_038218895.1 Burkholderiales bacterium | reverse complement strand
TGGCCGGCACCAGCGTGGGATGCACCCGCAGCTCGATGCCGCCGACATCGTCGCGCCGCTTGGTGATGCCCAGCAGCTTGATGCGGTAGCCGAGTTGCTCGGCATAGCGGATGTCGGCCGCCTGCAGCGTGGTGATGCCCTCGACATGCGCCTTGTCGAACTGCACCGGCGTGCCGAACGCGATCGCGCTCATGATCGTGGCCTTGTGCGCCGCGTCCCCGCCTTCGATGTCGAAGGTGGGGTCGGCCTCGGCGTAGCCCAGGCGCTGCGCTTCTTTCAGCACCACGCTGAAGTCGAGGCCCTTGTCGCGCATCTCGCTGAGGATGAAATTGGTGGTGCCGTTGATGATGCCGGCGATCCACTCGATGCGGTTGGCCGTCAGGCCTTCGCGCAGCGCCTTGATGATCGGGATGCCCCCGGCCACCGCCGCTTCGAAGCCCACCATCACACCCTTGGCGCTGGCCGCGGCAAAAATCTCGGTGCCATGCACCGCCAGCAGCGCCTTGTTGGCGGTGACCACGTGCTTGCCGGCGGCAATCGCCTCCATCACCAGCGTGCGGGCGATACCGTAGCCGCCGATCAGCTCGATCACGATGTCGATGTCGGTATTGGCGATGATCGCCCGGCCATCGGCCACCACCTGCACGCCCTCGCCCACCACGGCGCGCGCCCGGGCGGTGTCGAGGTCGGCCACCATCGTGATCTCGATACCACGGCCGGCGCGGCGGCGGATCTCGGCCTGGTTGCGCTGCAACACCTTGAAGGTGCCGCTGCCGACGGTGCCGATGCCGAGCAGGCCGACCTGGATGGGTTTCATGAAAGGCTCTCTTCTCTCAACAGAACGGGGTTCAGACTGCGTGGCGGCGTCGGTAGTGCGACAGGAACTGGTCGATGCGGCCGATGGCCTCGGCCAGATCATCGGAGTTGGGCAGAAACACCAGGCGAAAGTGGTCGGGCGCAATCCAGTTGAAGCCGGTGCCCTGCACGATCAGCACCTTCTGTTCGGCCAGCAGTTCATAGGCGAACTGCTGATCGTCGGCGATCGGGTACATGCGCGGGTCGAGCCGCGGGAACATGTACAAGGCCGCCTTGGGCTTGACCACGCTCACGCCCGGGATCTGGGTCAACAGGTTGTAGGCCAGGTCGCGCTGGCGGCACAGGCGGCCGCTGGGCGCCACCAGGTCCTTGATGCTCTGGTAGCCGCCCAGGGCAGTCTGGATCGCCAACTGCCCCGGCGTGTTGGCACACAAGCGCATCGACGAGAGCATGGTCAGGCCCTCGATGTAGTCCTTGGCATGGCGCTTGTCACCCGAGACGATCATCCAGCCCGCACGGTAGCCGCAGCAGCGGTAGTTCTTGCTCAAGCCGTTGAAGGTGACGAACAGCACGTCGTCGGCCAGACTGGCAATGCTGGTGTGGGTGGCGCCGTCGTACAGCGTCTTGTCGTAGATCTCGTCGGCGAAGACGATCAGCTGGTGCTGCCGCGCGATCTCGACAATCTCCCTGAGCACCGCGTCGGGGTACAGCGTGCCGGTCGGGTTGTTGGGGTTGATCACCACGATGCCGCGGGTGTTGGGCGTGATCTTGCGGCGGATGTCGTCGAGGTCGGGCGTCCAGTCGGCGCCCTCGTCGCACAGGTAGTGCACCGGCGTGCCGCCGGACAAGGCCACGCTGGCCGTCCACAACGGGTAGTCGGGCGCGGGCACCAGGATCTCGTCGCCGGTGTTGGGCAGCGCATTCATGCTCATGGTGATCAGCTCGGAAGCACCGTTGCCCAGGTAGACGTCGTCCACCGTGACACCGGCAATGTGCTTTTCCTGGCAGTAGTGCACCACCGCCTTGCGCGGTGCGAACAGGCCCTTGCTGTCGGTGTAGCCGGCCGTGTGCGGCAGGTTGCGGATCATGTCCTGCACGATCTCGTCGGGCGGCTCGATGCCGAACGCGGCGATGTTGCCGATGTTCAGCTTGATGATCTTCTGGCCCTCGTCCTCCATCTGGCGGGCCTTGTCCAGCACCGGGCCGCGGATGTCATAGCAGACGTTGGCCAGCTTGGCCGACTTGGCGACCAGCCGCAGGCCATTGGGCGATTTCACAGTGGGCACGGGCGGTTCCCCAGGGGTGGCATGGCCTGCAGGGACAGGCCGGACGATCAGCATCCACCGCACATGCTGCGGCGCAAAACCTATAATTTTAGCCCTTGGGTGCGCTGACTCCGGTGCACCACCCGCCGCGCTGCCGGCACCCACCGAGCAACCTTGCCGTGAAGTTACAACCCGACGTGCTGGCCGGCACCAATGTCATCACCCGCCACGACGCCGATGCCCTGTGGGTGGGCAACCAGCGCTACGGCCACAGTCTGCTGGTGCCCTGGCAGGGCGCGGTGCTGCACTGGGCCCCGGCACGGCCCGATGCGCTGGAAGCCACGCACTTCGAAGCCATCCTGGCACTGCAGCCCGAGCTGGTGATCTTCGGCAGCGGGCCGCGGCTGAAGTTCGTGGCACCAGCCTTGCTGCGCGCGCTGATCGAGCGCCGCATCGGCGTGGAAACCATGGACACACCGGCCGCCTGCCGCACCTACAACGTGCTGGTCAGCGAAGGCCGTTCGGTCGTGGCTGCCCTGTTGATGGCGCCGCATGTCTGACACAGCAGCAGAGCGGGCGTCGGCCACAACGCGGGATACCCTGCCCCATCCCCCCAAGGCAAGGCAGCGGCGAAACTTTATAATCTGCGGTCAGGCCTCACCTTGGGGCGGTGCATCTGCCCAGCACTTGCCCCCCGAGGGGCCTTTGCTTCGCCCCGAGAGGGCCCAACGTCTGACCTTCACAACCGCTCATGACGCCTGTCCTCAATAAAAATCTGCCCGATTTCGAAGCCCAAGCCACCGGCGGTGTGAAGTTCACCCCGTCGGCTTTCAATGGCCAGGCAGTGGTGCTGTACTTCTACCCGAAGGACCATACCCCCGGTTGCACCACCGAGGCCATGCAATTCCGCGACA
>JBBRJU010000466.1:0-2997 GCA_038218895.1 Burkholderiales bacterium | reverse complement strand
CCTGATTTCGAGGGGGTGAAGCCGCAGATCGAGCAGCGGCTGGCCCAGATGAAGCTGCAGAAGTTCCAGGACGACATGCGCAAGGCCGCCAAGACCGACTACAAGTTCGCCACGCCCTGACCGCGTGCACTGGCCGCCAGGTGGCCAGGGTCAACCACGAAGGGGCACTGCGGTGCCCTTTTTTGCTGGGCGCGCGGCAGGGCCCGGCCGCCACCCGGCCGCCAAGCTGTGCTGTGCGCTGTGTGGAACTTTGCCTATTGAATAGGCACCTACACAACCGGCCTGCTTGTTTTGGCAATGCTGGCTGCAACCTTTTGGAGGACCACAGCATGTACGACCGCATCCTGATCGTGGTGGACGACGCGTCAACCTCCGAACCTGCGCTGCAGGAAGGTTTGTCCCTGGCGCGCGTCCTTTCCGCCGAGGTGGTGCTGCTCGGTGTGATGCCGATGCATGGCGCGCCCGTCAGCGATCTGCCGGTGATGGGCATGGTCGGTTACGCCGACTTCGAGCCGCAGGCGCGAGAAGATGCCGAGCGCCGGCTGGCGGCTGCGACAGTGGCCGCCGAGCGCGCCGGCGTGCGCAGCCGCACCCTGGTGGGCGAAGGGCTGGACCCGGTGCACAGCATCTCCGAAGCCGCCCAGTCATTGCAATGCAGCCTGATCGTGGTGGGCTCGGAAGGTCGCAATGCGGTGATGCGCCTGCTCACCGGCAGCGTCATTCCCGGCCTGATCACCCATGCCCGGGTGCCCGTGCTGGTGTGTCGCGAAAGCAGCGCCAGCGCACCCGCGCAAGCCGAATTGGCCGGGTCGGACCCGCCCGCCATTGCACACAGCGCAAGCACTCGCACCGCGCCACCATGAGCCGGGTCGGGCCAGCGGCGCAAGCAGGCGCCAAGCCGGCCCAACCGACCAGGCAGACCATGTCGGCGCCGGACAGCACGACCCTGCCAGAGGCTGCGCGGGTGCTGCGCCAGTTGCCTACAGTAGCGCCGCCGGCTTGCCAGCGCTGCATGCACTGGCGCACTGTGCCGGCGCTGAGAGCGCGCCCCCAGACCCGCCGCTTCGCGTCAGGCCCCCCGAGGGGGAATGAGGAAACTTGGGAGCGGCCCGGCGTTTCCTCATGGGTCTCAAGACCGCAAGACCAGCGTCACCAGCACACCAGCCAGCACCAGATAGACCAGGCATGGCAGCAGGGTGCGGCGCAGCACCTCGGCTTCACGCCCGGCCAGGCCCACCGTGGCCGCGCCCGCCACGATGTTGTGCGGGCAGACGATGTTGCCCACCGCCGCGCCCAGGCTTTGCGCTGCCAGCAGCCAGGCCACCGGCAGGCCCAGGGCCTGCGCGGTCTGGGCCTGCAGGCTGCTGAACAGCACGTTTGACGCCGTGGCCGACCCGGTGACGAAACTGCCCAGCGCACCGAGCGCAGGCGCCAGCAGCGGCCAGGCCTGGCCCAGCGCCGCCACGGCAGCACGCTGCAGCGCCTGCACCATGCCAGCGTCCAGCAGCAGGCGCGACAGGCACAGCATCGCCAGCAAGGCCAGCGCCACCGGCTGCAGGCGCTGCAGCGCCTGCAGCAGTGGCGGGCCCAGTGCGCGCAGCGCCACTCCCTGCAGGCGCGCGCCCAACAGCAAGGCCAGGAACAGCAGCGTGCCCGGGTGCGTCAGGGGCTGCAGCCGGCCGCTGTAGCGGCCGAACAGCTGCCACTGCAGCACGACCTCGTTCAATGCGCCGGCCAGCGCCGGCAGGGCACGGGTGGCCAGCACGGCCAGCACCAGCACCGCATAGGGCCACAGCGCACGGCCCAGGCCGGGGGCAGCCAGCGCGGCCTGGCCGGCGCGGCGGCGCGCCTGCAATGCGGCCACCACTGCGGCAGCGCTGAGCAGCGCGGCAGCCAGGGTGGCCAGTTCCGGGCCGAGCCACGCGGCCAACGCCAGGCTGGGCAACAGGAAACCGGCCGCGGCCAGCGCCGCCCAGCCCAGGCCGATCTGGCCCAGCCCGGCAGCGGCCAGCGTGCGCACGAAGAAGGCCATCAGCACGCCACCGAGCAGCAGTTGCAGCGCCGCGCTGCGCCAGGCGATGTCCAGGGCAGACACGCCGGTGAGCGCGGACTGCGCCAGCACCGGCGTGCCCAGCGCGCCGAAGCACACACCCGCGGCATGGCCCAGCAGCGCCAGCACCACCGCCGTCAGCGCCGGCACACCCAGGCCCACCAGCAGTGGCGCCACCAGCGCGATGGGTGTGCCGAAGCCAGCTGCGCCTTCCAGGAACAGGCCCAGGCACCAGCCCAGCAACAACATCTGCAGCGGTGGCCGGTCACTGACCCGGGCCAGACCCGCGCGCAGCGCGTCGGTGGCGCCACAGCGCTGCTGGTGCGCATGCAAGGCCAGAGCCGGCAGCAAGATCCACAGGATGCCCAGCATCAGGAAGGCACCCTCGGCCAGCACACCCAGGTGGCGCGCCAGCGCAGACGCCTGGCCTGCGGCTGCACCGAAGTCGAAGATCGCCAGGGCCAGCACCCAGGCCAGCACCAGCCCGGCCCCACCGGCGCGCGCTGCCGACCACTGCCGGCCCAGCATCAGCACCAGGATCAGTGCGATCGGTGCTGCCGCCGCAGCGGCCTGCCAGGCCATGGCCATGCTGCCCATGCGCCTAGACCCAGCGTTGCATCCGCCACCCCGGCAGCGCCTGGCCTCGGGCGGCGGCCATCACGAGCGGCCGCCGTCGGGCCCCAGGAACAATGCCGGGTCGACCATGGCCCGGTTCAGGCTCAGCGACCAGTGCAGGTGCGGGCCGGTGACACGGCCGGTGGCGCCCACGGCGCCCAGCAGATCCCCTGTGCGCACCAGGTCACCAGGCTGTACGTCGACGCGGCTCAGGTGGCACAGCATCGACAGCAGCCCGCCACCGTGGTCCACCCAGACCGTGTTGCCGTTGAAGAAGTAGTCGCCGGTGTCCACCACCTGGCCGTCCAGCGGCGCGCGCACCGGCGTGCCGG
>JBBRJU010000465.1:0-2997 GCA_038218895.1 Burkholderiales bacterium | reverse complement strand
CTTGTTCAAGATTGCCTGCGATGCCTTCCCGCTGGCTTACTTCGAGATCATCGCGGTTGACCCCGAAGCGGTTGCGCCGGGGCGGCCGCGCTGGTTCGGCCTGGACGCGCAGGCATTGCGCCAGCGCGTGGTTGAGCAAGGCCCGCAATTCATTCACTTTGTGGCAGCTGTATCCGACCTCGCAGCGCAGGGTCGGGATTTGGCCGCGATGGGCCTGGACGCGGGCGAAGTGCTGGATGTCTCCAGGCCCAGCGCCAACGGCCTGCTGCGCTGGCAAATGCTGGTGCGCCCAGATGGCCAGACGCTGTGCCGCGGCGCGATGCCGACCTTGATCGATTGGGGCCAGGCCAGCCACCCGGCGCTGCAGATGCCCGACAGCGGGGTTCGATTGCGCAGCCTGCGTCTGGTCGGTTTGCCGCCTGCAGCAGCGGCGCACCTGGGCTTGCCCGGCGTCGAGACGGTGGCTTCAGATGCGGCCATAACAGGTGGAGTTGCTGCGCTGCAAGCGGTCTTGGACACGCCGCTGGGCGCGGTTGTCTTGAGCAGCAGCTGAGGCAGGGTGCAGCATCGGCAGCGCCACAACCAAGCTTCCAGCGATGATTTCACCCAGCCGCAGATGCATTGCCCTGCCACCCTCAAAAATCGTTTGACGCCATCAAGAGGACCTGATGCAAGCCTTCACCCACACCGAGGTCGAAAACGCGCAAGCGGTCGTCTACGCCGTAATGCCACCCACCCCGCAGTACGCGTGGCCCCTGCTGGCGCAGCGCATGGGCGCAGAGGTCTGGCTCAAACACGAGAACCACACGCCTGTAGGTGCTTTCAAGCTGCGCGGTGGCCTGGTCTACATGCATCAGTTGCGCCAGCGCGGGCTGGGTGGCGCAGGCGTGATCAGCGCCACCCGAGGCAACCACGGTCAGTCGATTGCCCTGGCGGCGCGGCGCGCTGGCGTGCCGGCCACTATCGTCGTGCCGCTGGGGAATTCGGTGGAGAAAAACGCTGCAATGCGTGCCTTGGGCGCCACCCTGGTCGAGCACGGGCAGGACTTTCAGCAATCACGTGAGCACGCTGCCGTTCTGGCCGAGCAACAAGGTCTGCACTTTGTGCCTTCGTTCCACCGCGACCTGGTGCTGGGCGTGGCCACCGGCTGGATCGAATTTTTCAGCGCTGTGCAGCCCGACGTGGTGTTCGTGCCGATCGGGCAAGGCTCAGGCATTGCCGTTTGCGCCATGGCGCGTACTTACACAGGAGTGAAGACACGCATCCAAGGCGTCGTCTCCGCGCATGCCACGGCGTACCTGGATTCGTTTCGCGCTGGCCATGCGGTGTCTGCACCTGTCAGCACCGTGCTCGCCGACGGCATGGCTTGCCGGGTGCCTGACGCCGAGTCTCTGGCGTTGATCCTGCGCGAAGTGGACGAGATCGTCGCCGTCAGCGACGACGAAGTGGCGCATGCCATGCGGGTGCTGTTTTCAGACACCCACAACGTGGCAGAAGGCGCAGGGGCTGCCTCACTGGCTGCAGCTTTGCAGCAGCGCAGCCAGCTACAAGGTCAGACGGTGGGTCTGACCCTGTGTGGCGGCAATGTAGACCGTGACATGTTTGCCAAGGTGCTGGCAGGGGCGCCTTGAGAGTGCCCGCTGATCTGCCGCAGAGCCATCACTGATTGGAGAGTTGAGCCCGCCAGCCGTCCTGCTCTGGCCAAACTCAGGGGTTGCGGTAGTCGTCGTGGCAGGCTTTGCAAGTGCCGGCGACGTTGCCAAATGCGGTCTTGAACTGGTCGAAGTTATTCGACTTGGCAGCAGCCACCAGCTTGACGGCTTCTTCTTGCATCTTCTTGGCACCCATGTCGAACTTGGCGCGGTCGGTCCAGACGTTGGCTTTGGGGGTGCCTTTTTCGGTGCCGCTGGTACCTTCGACCAGGCCGGCAAACGGCAGGTTGGCAACAAAAGCCACCACTTCGGCGTTGGCCGCTGCAGCCGTGGCGTCAAAAGGGACCCGGCCTTGTGCCATCGCACCCATGCGGCCAAAGTGCGTGCCCATCACCTGGAAGGCCGACTTGCGGTACTTGACCGCGTCTTCGGGTTTCTGGAACTGCGCCAGGGCTGGCGTCGATGCCAGCAGCGCTGCGCTGGTGGCCAGGATGCAGAAAAGGGAACGGGACATGCGGGGACTCCTTGATTGATATACGGGCATGAGCCTACACGAGACGGTAGCGCCTGTGCAGTGTCGTTTGCGCGATGGTCTGTCTCCGTAAAACGAGAGGCTGGCACGAACCTTGGCCAGGAGGCTTGATGCCGCGCCTCCAACCATCACATGATTCGCGCTTGGCAGCAAAAAAAGCGCCAGATTCGCGCTAAGGTTGCGGTCTCATTTCCAAAGCGCCTGCCTTGAAACCTCCTGCCTCCGCGTCTGAATCACTGCGTGCGGTCGTCGTCTGGGATCTGCCTACACGGCTGTTTCACTGGGTGTTGGCGCTGACGATGGTCGGCTCGGTGGTCTCAGCCAAGATCGGTGGCAGCGCGATGACCTGGCACTTTCGCTTTGGCTACGTGGTTTTCGGGTTGTTGTTGTTCAGGCTGGTGTGGGGGTTGGTCGGGGGGCGTTGGTCGCGTTTTGCTTCGTTCATTTATGCGCCCAGCACGATTTGGCGCTATCTGCGGGGCAGTACCAAGAGTGGTAATTCCGATTCTCAAGGTGGCCCAGCCAGCCCTGGCACCCGCCGGTTCGATGTGGGGCACAACCCGTTGGGCAGCCTGTCGGTGTTTGCGCTGCTGGGATTTTTGGCCTTCCAAGTTGCCACGGGTCTGATTTCGGACGACGAAATTGCCAACCTGGGGCCGTTGAACCGCTTCGTCTCAAGCGATCTGGGTTTGGAGGCCACCAGCTGGCACAAGAGTTGGGGGCAATGGATCTTGCTGGGCCTGGTCGGCTTGCATGTCCTGGCCATCGCTTTCTACTTCTTGCGCAAACACAACCTCGTGCGGCCGATGCTGA
>JBBRJU010000464.1:0-3008 GCA_038218895.1 Burkholderiales bacterium | reverse complement strand
CTGCAATGCCAGGCATCGGTCCACCACCCGGCCCGATGCACCGCTGCCCCGTCCCATCCACCCGTCAAAGCCCACGGAGTCCACCATGTCACGCCCTCCCCGCTTCCCGTTTCAGCTGTCGCTGGCCATGTCGGCCGTCCTGGCCAGCCTGACCGTTCTGTGCCTGGTGACCGCCACGCCTGTGGCGGCCCAGACGGCACAGCCGACCCCGGTGGCGCGTCTGGCCGCCAACCCGGCCGCCGCCGCATCGGTCGCTGCTGCGTCGACCATCCGGTCGCTTCCGCTGGCTGCCAGCCCACCGCAGGTGAAGGCGAGCCGCGCTCAAGCTGTCAATCCGACAGGCATTCCGGACGCGGCCGCCACCCAGCCCGCGCCGTCCAAGAAGTCAGCCACGGCGCCGTTTCGCTCCGCCTCGGCCACAGCCCCGGTGCGCCGGGTGGCGCTGGACATCGGCCACCTGCCCGGCGGCGGCAGCCGCTCGTCCAGCGGCTCGGCCGAGCACAACTTCAACCTGCGCTTCGCCGCCGCGCTGGAGTCGCAGCTTTACCACCAGGGCATCGTGGTGTGGCGCCTGCCCACCAGCCTGTCGTTGGCCGACCGCGCGCGCCACGCTCAGGGGGCTGCGCTGGTGCTGTCGGTGCACCACGATGCCTCGCCGTCTCCGGCTGCGGCGCGTGCGGCGCCGGCGGTGGGCACTGGCCCGGCCGCGCGCAAGCTGTCCGCGTCAGCTGCGGGTAGTGGCTTCCAACTGCGTGTGGGTCAGGCCGAGCCGCTGGCCTGCGCCCGTGCGTTGGCCAAGCAGTTGCAATTGGCTGGCCGCCACTTCAGCACCACCGGCTTCGGCGCCTGGGCCGACAAGACGCTGGGCGTGCGTGCCGGTGGCGAAGGTGCGCTGTTGCAGCAGGCCGAGGTGCCGGTGCTGCAGGTCAGCCTGGCCGACATTGCCAACCCGGCCGAAGAGCGGCTGGCCAGTGATGCCGGGTGGTTGAACCGCCAGGCTGCAGCGGTGGCCAGGGGCGTGGGCCAGTGCCTGCAGCGGCCGGCGAGCGGTATCGCGCCTGCCGTGCCGCCTGCAGCCGCAGCGTCGGCGCCGCGCAGCGCCTGAGCCCGCTGCGCCCCGCCCCGGAGCGGCGCTTGGACGGGCACCTGCAACCCGCCTCCGGGAAGGTTCGGCCAACGCAGGGATACAGCCTTGACGCTCCATCTGGGCATCTCATAGCAGAGGCCCGTCCACCTATTGTGATGTTGACCCCATGCCCAGGGCGCACGCCCGTCTCGCTGCCGCACCTTGGTGGCAGGGCGCGCTGATCAGCTTCAAGCCCGATGCCAGGCGCTGGCTGCGAGTGAAGTTCCCTGGCTTGCGCCTCCAGCACGGCGATCTGGTGGCCGAGGCGGTAGCGCAACTGACCCAGCAGCTGATCACGCGCAAGGCTGACGCGCCTACCGGCTGGTTGGCCCCGGCGCTGCTTTCGATCGACGATATCCGTCGCTTCCATCGCCTTGCCTATACCGTGCTGTCGCGCCAGGTCACTGATGAGTTCCGCCGCCACACCACGCCCTGGGTGCAGAGCCGAAGATGTGCACGAATGGGATCTGCCGGCCAGTACCAGCCCGGATGCCTTCACCCGGATGGCCCAGAGCCGCGCCGCGCGGGCCCTGATCGAAGCCATGCAAACGCTGAGTCTGCGTGACCGTCTGCTGACCGAGCAGGTGGCCGTGGGCAATGCGCCGATGCCCATGCAGGGCGCTGACCGCGAGCGGCTGCGCGCATTGCGCGCCTGGTTGCGCGCGGGGCTTGCGCCGTTGCTCGACGACTTGTTCTTTGCACCATCTCCAAGAACTCCTGGAAGTAGAACCGGCGACGCTTGAGGCCGTAGTACAGAGCGTGCACAACAGCGACATCCATCTGGTGTGCCAGATGCAATCTGAGCAGCGCCACGCCGGGTCACTGTTGCTGCAACACCGTCCGCGGCGCCTTCGCCAGGGTCTTGCGTGGGCCGACCGACCTGCGTTGCGCGCCTTCAGCCAAATTGTGAACCGCCAGTTGCTGGCTGATGCGGCCTGGGTCGGCTTGCCGATCTGGTTGGTGGGCAACGGTGACGGCACCACCTTCGGCAACGCGGAATCGCTGAAAGAGTGGATGCAGTGGTCACATTCGTTTGGCCATGCTGCCGGCCCAACGACGCAGCAGTTGCAGTTGTGCGGCAACCATGGTGCCTGGCTTGATGCGTTTCCGCTGCTCGAGCCCGGGCGCATGGCCGAGCACCGGGGCAAGCCGCGGCAACACTGGTTCAGAGAGTCGATGCCCGAACCTGTGCTCAGCGTTGCGATCCCCCAGCGGGGGCGGTACCGAGTCGGGATCTATACCGCCAACACCATGGACGACAGGCCCGTGCAAAAGGCCCTGGCCCGGGGTGTCGCAGCATCTGACTTTTGGTGGGATCCCAAGCCGCCGATGCCTGGCCCCACCCCGGCGCACGACATCGAGCGCAGCAAGCCGCAACCAATGACAACAAGCTGCACTGCGCGATCAGCACCGGCGCGTCAGGTTGCAAGCTGACCTGTCGCAGATCCGACGCCAATTGCGCCAGCCATGGCGCCGGTGGCGCGGCCCTGGGGTGCTTTGGCACCAGCTGTCGTATACCCAGCCTGCCGTCGGTCGAAGCCAGGGGCAGCGCATGGTCCATCAGTGCGCTCCACAACGATGCCGCCGGCTCAAGCGCCAGTTCGTCCGCCAGCGCGTGGCTGGAGAAGCGGTCGTCGGCGACAGCCGCCTGCATGATCGCGGCCAGCCCTGCCGATACCTCGGCCCAAATGGCATCGTCCGACCTGCAGGTCGAACCTGGGCGGCTCAGCCGGATGTCCGGGTGCCATGGGGTGATGGTTTGTCGTCGGCGTCGGGCGGCGGCGGCAGCCGCATCTTCCTCGGCTGGGTGGTCAGTCGCGGATTACCGGAGTTTTTCAGGTGCTGCTGCAAGCCCGCGTACACAGTGGGTGTGCCATGAAGC
>JBBRJU010000463.1:0-3009 GCA_038218895.1 Burkholderiales bacterium | reverse complement strand
TCGGGCTCGCGGTGGCGCAGCTTGTTGGCAAAGCGCTTGACCGAGTTGTAGGCGCCGGCGAAACCGTGCAGATCCACCAGGTCCTGGTAGATGGCCATGGCGTTGCGGCGCAACCGAAGCTGGGCCTCGATGAAGCCGCGGTGGGGCTCGCAGGCCGAGGCCGAGGCCGACGCCGCTGCCACCGCTGTGAGCGGTGATGCCAGTCCCGACGCCGGTGGCCAGCGTGGGGGATTCTGCTGTGCCGACCCGGCGCTCACCCCCAAGGAGCCGGTGGCCACCCCGGGGGAGTTCGACGCAGCGGCGGTGGCGAACCGCTTCTGGTAACCGCGGATCGTCTTGCGATCGATCCCCGTGACCCGCTGGATCTCTCGCTGGCTGGCGCCGGCCTCCAGCAAGGTCCAGACGGTTGTCTGTAGATGTGGCTTCAAGACGTTCACTCCTGGTATCCCCTCGGCATTGAGGGGTGGAAAGTAACGTCCTGCTCGACCCTGACCGGCCGGCCTTGCCGGCCTGATCAGCGCCTCATCGAAGCACGGTCAGGGTGGGGGAATTTGAGGTGGCCATGGGTGGGGGAGTTTGGGTGGCCACCAGGGCCAGACGAAGGCGGCCAGGTCGTCGAAGCGTACATCGGGGTGGATGTCGCCCTGGGCGTCGAACAGCGGCGCGCCCAGCTGCAGCGTGCGAAAGCCGCCGCCGCCCTGCCAGCCCACCGCCTGGCTGATGCCGCCTGGTTCACCGCCCACCACTTTCTGCAGCCGCAGCAGGCAGTGCGTGACGGCGTGCGTGCCCATCTCGATGCCGATCCAGCGCCGTCCCATCTTGTGCGCCACCGCCGCAGTGGTGCCGCTGCCGAGGAAGCTGTCGAGGACGAGGTCGTCGGGCTGCGCGGCCAGATCGAGGATTCGCTTCAGCAACTTTTCCGGCTTTGGCGTTCCGAAGACGTCGACGCCGTTCACGAACTTACTTTCTTCGCGTGCCTCGTGGTTGTTTCCGGCATCCGAGTGCAGCCAAATGGCGGCGCTCGGCGGGCTGGCAATCGTCAGCCGCTCAAGGAACGGTCTTGCGGGCAGGCATGGCACGACCGTCGGCGCCGAACCAGATCTCGTGTTTGTCGTCCATGCGCTTGAGTTCGCCGGGCGGAAAGCGCGGTGAAGTGCCCGGCGGCAAATGCCAGACAACGCCGCTCTTGAAGGTGAAAGTGAACCCATCCTCTTTGTCGGTGGGCGTGCGCTTTGCATACAGGGGCGTTGCTTTCCAGGGGCCATCCGGGTGGTTGTCGGGGTTGCGGTAGCGCTCGTCCATGGCCGCAGTGCGTGGCAAGCGAAAGGGCCGCCAAACCTCATTTGGCCTGCCGTACAGCATCACGTGGTCGTGGTTGTCGGCCAGCCACTTTGCGTCGTTCGCGACCGTGTACCTCTTTTGCCAGACCACGTTCGATATGAAGTTCCGCCGCCCGAACACCTCGTCCATCAACACCTTGCGGTAGTGCCCCTCGTTGTCGTCGATGGTCACCCAGATGCTGCCGTCTTCGCGCAGCAACTCGCGCCGCAACTCGCGCGGCAGCTGCAGCCGCAGCAGCATCATGCTCAGCCACTGCGCATGTTCCAGGTTGTCGTCGTAGTGCTCGAACGCGCTGCCGGTGTTGTACGGCGGGTCGATGAAGATGCACTTCACCTGGCCGCGGTAGAACGGCAGCAGCGCGGCCAGCGCCTCCAGGTTGTCGCCCTGGATCAGCAAGTTGCCGGCCGTGGCGCCATCGGTGGCATCGCCCACCACCACAGCCGCCTGCGCATGCGGGCGCAGCACCACGCGCGGGCACGTGGGCGCAGTGCAAAAGGCCGCGTCCCGGTCCAGCCAATCCAGCGTGGGCATCGGCCGGGTCAGACCCGCCCACGCCGCACGGCGTCACGCAGCAGCGCGTTGATGCGCGTCTGCCAGCCCGGGCCGCTGGCCTTGAAGGCGTCCAGCACGTCGGCGTCCACCCGCATCGTCAACGCCGCCTTGGGGCGGGCCACACGCGGGCGGCCAAGCAGCGGGAGCATGCCGGCGATCTCGTCGGCAGAGAGTTCATGCGTGTCTGGGTCTGCAGCAATACCAGCGTTGATCGCGGCGTCTTCTTCAGGCTTGGGGAGAATGGTCCCCTGCTGAAGCTCTGGCATATCCCGCCACCTCTCGTGTATTGACCTTGCGCAGGCTGATGATGCGACGTTGGTCGCTGCGGTCGGCGAACACCACGTCATGCAGTCGAAGTCCGCTGTAGCCAATGCCGAGATGTCGGACTTCGCCATCAGCGAACCGCAGATCGGCCCGCACCCACACGGTGTCCCATGCCATCAATGCGGCCTCGGCCAGAGACACCCCATGCTTGGCGCAGTTGGCAGCATCCGTGGCCGGATCGAACGTGACGTTCGTGCTGGTTTTTTGTAGGTGCAAAAAAGGCCGGCAAAGCCGGCCCTTGGCGTCCACCCGCTGGCGTGCTCAGCCCCGCAACGCCGCCAGCACCTCGTCCAGCATCTTCTTGGCGTCGCCAAACAGCATGCGGTTGTTCTCTTTGTAGAACAGCGGGTTGTCCACGCCGGCATAGCCGCTGGCCATGCTGCGCTTCATCACGATGCTGGTCTTGGACTTCCACACCTCCAGCACCGGCATGCCGGCAATCGGGCTGCTGGGGTCGTCTTGCGCGGCCGGGTTGACGATGTCGTTGGCGCCGATCACCATCGTCACGTCGGTCTTGGGGAAGTCGTCGTTGATCTCGTCCATCTCCAGCACGATGTCGTAGGGCACCTTGGCCTCGGCCAGCAGCACGTTCATGTGGCCGGGCATGCGGCCGGCCACCGGGTGGATGCCGAAGCGCACGGTCACGCCCTTGGCGCGCAGCAGCTTGGTGATCTCGTAGACCGTGTGCTGGGCCTGCGCCACCGCCATGCCGTAACCGGGCACGATGATCACGCTCTTGGATTCACGCAGCAGCTCGGCGGTTTCCACCGCGCTGATCGGCGTCACCTCACC
>JBBRJU010000462.1:0-3027 GCA_038218895.1 Burkholderiales bacterium | reverse complement strand
AATCAGCGCGCCGGCATACATGTCGCCCACCGACCGGCCGAGCTGGTCGGCCAGCACGATCAGCACCAGGCTGGGCGGAATCGCCTGCGCCAGCGTGCCGCTGGCGGTGATGGTGCCGGTGGCGATGGTGCGGTTGTAGCCGTAGCGCAGCATGATGGGCAGGGAGATCAGACCCATGCTGATGACGGCCGCCGCCACCACGCCGGTGGTGGCGGCCAGCAACGCGCCCACCAGCACCACCGCCACCGCCAGGCCGCCGCGCAGCGGGCCGAACACCTGGCCCACCGTCTCCAGCAGGTCCTCGGCCATGCCCGAGCGCTCGAGGATGATCCCCATGAAGGTGAAAAACGGGATCGCCAGCAGCGTGTCGTTCTGCATGATGCCCATCACGCGCAGCGGCAAGGCCTGGAACAGGTTGCTGGGGAAGAGCCCGGCCTCCATGCCGACGAAGCCGAAAAGCAGGCCGGTGGCGGCCAGGCCGAAAGCCACCGGGATGCCCGCGAGCAGGAAGACAAACAGGCCTGCGAACATCAGCGGGACGAAGTTCTGTGCGATGAAAGCGGTCATGTCAGGTCGCCTTTGCCACCAGCAGCCCAGCTTCGCGGCGTGCGGCTTCTTCAGCCAGGGCCTCGGCGATCTTCTGTTCCTCGTGCCTGTCGTCGAAGTCGGTGAAGGGCTCGGCACGGCGGCCTGTCAGGTAGGCGATGCGCTTGACCAGCTCCGACATGCACTGCAGCACCAGCAGTGCGAAGCCCAACGGAATCAGCGCCATCACGGGCCAGCGGATCAGGCCGCCGGCGTTCTGGCTCATCTCGCCACTGGTGAATGCGCGCATGAACAAGGGCCAGCCCAGGTCGATCATGATGAGCGACAGCGGGATGGTGAACACCACGATGCCGACGACGTCGATGATGGCGTTGGTGCGCTTGCTGAGCTTGTTGCTGATGAAGTCGATGCGCACGTGGGCGTTCTTCAGCATCACATAGCCCGCGCCGAGCATGAACACGGCGGCGAACAGGTACCACTGGATTTCCAGGAACGCGTTCGAGCTGATGTTGAAGGCCTTGCGCACGATGGCGTTGGTGGCGCTGATCAGCACCGCCGCCAGCACCAGCCACATGGTGATCCGGCCGATCAAGGTGTTCATCGCGTCGATGGCACACGACAGTTTCAAGAGCAGTTGCACGGCATCTCCAGCAGTGGATCGACAGCGGCGGCAGCTCCCTGGTACGGCAAGCAGCGCGCAAATTTGCGCAAGCCCACTGCGGGCCTGCAACTGGGGCGCGACTGTACGCAAGCGCAGCGCTGTGCTGCCGGGAAATCGGAGGATTTCAGGGTATTCCTGGGCGCTGGCGCGCCCCCGGCTTGCGGGGGGGTTACATGAACAGGTGCTCGCCGGCGTTCTCGCCACCGAGGATCACGTAGTTCACCTTCTTCAGGTCGGCCAGCACGCGGCCACCGGCGTAGCTGACGCTGCTCTGCAGGTCTTCCTGCATCTCGCGCAGCGTGTCGGCGAGCCGGCCCTTGATGGGTTCGAGGATGCGCTTGCCTTCCACATGCTTGTACTCACCCTTGTTAAAGTCGCTGGCCGAGCCGTAGTACTCCTTGAACAGCCTGCCATCGACCTCGACCGTGGCGCCGGGCGATTCCTCGTGCCCGGCGAACAGCGAGCCCACCATCACCATGGCCGCGCCGAAGCGCACGCTCTTGGCGATGTCGCCATGGTGGCGGATGCCGCCGTCGGCCACGATGGGCTTGGACGCCACGCGGGCACACCACTTCAGCGCGCTCAGCTGCCAGCCGCCGGTGCCGAAGCCGGTCTTCAGCCGGGTGATGCACACCTTGCCCGGGCCGATGCCGACCTTGGTGGCGTCGGCGCCCCAGTTTTCCAGGTCGATCACGCCCTCGGGCGTGCCCACGTTGCCGGCGATGATGAAGGTGTTGGGCAGCTTGGCCTTGATGTGGCCGATCATGCGGCGCACGCTTTCGGCATGGCCATGGGCGATGTCGATGGTGATGTAGTCGGCGCCGATCCCAGTGGCCGCCAGCTGGTCGATGACGGCGGCGTCGGCCGGCTTCACGCCGGCGCTGATCGATATGAACAGGCCCTTGTCGCGCATGCGCCGGGCATAGGCCACGGTGTCCAGGTCGAAGCGGTGCATCACATAAAAATGGCCGCTGGTGGCCAGCTGCTCGGTGATGGCCTCGTCGACCACCGTCTTCATGTTGGCCGGTACCACCGGCAGCTTGAAGCGGCGCGGGCCGAACTGCACCGTGGTGTCGCACTCGGCGCGGCTGTCCACGCGGCACTGGCGTGGCAGCAGCAGGATGTTGTCGTAGTCGAAGATGTCCATGGCAGGCCCGGGTACAGCGGACACGTTGCCCGCCTATGCGGATTCTGCCCTTGCGGGCGCAGCAGCGTCCCCGCCCGGTTCAGGGACAGCGCTGCGCGGCCACCGCCAGCAGGCTGCCATCGGCCGCCTCGATCCAGCCGCGCGCCTGCAGCCGTTCGGGCTTGGCGCCAGTGGGCCAGCGCAGTGCCCGCAGCTGCGTCATGCCCTGGGCGCGGCCGGCGCCGTCCAGCGGCAGCGGGCCTGCCACGCTGCGCACCAGGGCACGTGGGCCAGCATTGGCCTCGCTGCCCGGCGGCAGCAGCTCCACCAGGGCCACCCAGCCCGTGGCGCCCGCAGGCAGGCTGAACTTGCCCCGCGTGCGCAGCGTCATCTGCAGGCCGAAATAGCCCTGCCAGGCCGGCCCGGCGCCCACCTTCAGGTCCAGGCCAGGCAGCGAACGGGCGGCCTGATTGCGTGCGCCTGATGCGGCGCCGCCCAGCCGTTGCAAGCGTTCGGTGGTGTCGGGCAAGGCGGCGGCGGCCAGCGGGTCGTCGTCCGCTGCGGGCGTGATCCAGTCGAAGCGCCAGGCACCCGGCGGCGCACCGGCATCTGCGGCCCAGCAATCCGGGCAACTGGCGGCGATGAAATGCTCGACCACCGGCGCGCCTTGCGCAGGGCAGGCGGTCGGGGTGCC
>JBBRJU010000461.1:0-3035 GCA_038218895.1 Burkholderiales bacterium | reverse complement strand
TTGTCGGCCAGCAGCTTGCCCGGGCGCCCCCGAGAATGCGCGCTCATGGATTCCTTGTCGCAGATCGCCCTGGGCGCCGCAGTGGGTGTGGCGGTGATGGGCCGCCGCACTGCGGTCTGGAAGGCCGCCGCCTGGGGCGCGGTGGCCGGCACCCTGCCCGACCTGGACGTGCTGATCGACCATGGCGACCCGATCCGCAACATGGTGCTGCACCGCGCTGAAACCCATGCGCCGTTCTGGCTGACGCTGTTTGCACTGCCCTTCGGCGTGCTGGTGGCCTGGCTGAGCGGGCAGCGCACGCTGTGGCGGCGTTGGGTGCTGGCGATGTGGGCGGTGCTGGTGACCCACCCGCTGCTCGATGCCATGACGGTCTACGGCACCCAGCTGGGCCTGCCGTTCACCGACCACCCCTATGGCGTGGGCAGCGTGTTCATCATCGACCTGCTCTACACCGTGCCGCTGCTGGTGGGCACGGTCTGGGCGCTGGGCACCCGCAGCGGCGGGCGCGGCCTGCTGGCCAATGCAGCCGGCCTGGTGCTGAGCACCGCTTACCTGGGCTGGAGCATTTGGGCGCAGCAGCAGGCCACGGCGGTGGCGCGCACCGCGCTGGCGGCGCAAGGCATCGTGGCCGAGCGGCTGCTGGTGACACCGGCGCCGCTGAACACCCTGCTGTGGCGGGTGGTGGCAGTGCAGGGCGCGCATTTCCACGAGGGGTTCTGGTCGGTGCTGGATGCGCAGCCGGGCATGCGGTTTGACCGCTTCCCGCGTGGCACCGCGCTGTGGCCGGCGGTGCAGGGCATCGACGGTGCGCAGCGCATCGCCGCCTTCAGCCATGGCTTCTGGGCGCTGGATGTGCAGGGTGACGGCCCCGACCAGCGCTTGCGCATCACCGACCTGCGCATGGGCCAGCAGCCCAGCTACACCTTCCGGTTCGAGATTGCGCAGCGCCAGGGGGATGCCTGGGTGGCGCTGCCGGTGCCTCGGCAACTGGCCATGCGCCCGGACATCGGCCGCGCCTGGGCCTGGTTGTGGCGGCGCGCGCTGGGCCAGCCGCTGGCACCGCCGCGCTGAATCAAGGCGTCGGGGTCGTTCGGGCGTGGCCGAAAAACGCGCAGGTGCGCACGCGCTCAGGCCCGGGCCAGCCAGCGCTCGGCCAGCTTCACCCAGTAGGTGGCGCCGGTGCTCAGCACCCGGTCATTGAAGTCATAGGCCGCGTTGTGCACCATGCAACCACCCACGCTGCCCACGCCGTTGCCGATGTTGATGTAGCAGCCGGGCACCTTTTCCAGGAAGAAGGCGAAGTCCTCGCTGGCCGTCACCGGCTCGGGGTTGGCCACCAGGCCACCGTCGCCCAGCCAGTCACGCACCAGCTGCTGGCAGAACGCGGTGTGCTCGGGCGTGTTGTTGAGCACCGGGTAGCGGCGGATGTAGCGCACTTCGGCAGTGGCGCCGAAGCTGGCGGCCTGGGCCTGGGCGATCTCGGTGATGCGCTTTTCCAGCAGGGCGCGCACGCTGGGCTGCATGGCGCGCACCGTCAGCCGCAACTCGGCACTGCCGGGGATGACGTTGGGCGCATCACCGGCCAGAAAGGCGCCCACGGTGATGATGCCGGTGTGCAGTGGCGGCACGTTGCGCGCCACCACGGTCTGCAGTGCCATCACGATGGCCGCGCCGGCGACGATCGGGTCGACCGCCGTCTGCGGAATGGCGCCGTGCCCGCCGGTGCCCCTGACCGTGATGATGCAGGTGTCGCCGCTGGCCATGGCGAAGCCGGGCACCGCCTGGAACTGGCCTTCGGGCAGGCCGGGCATGTTGTGCATGCCGAACATCGCGTCGCAGGGGAACAGGTCCAGGAAGCCGTCTTCCAGCATCTTGCGGGCGCCGGCCAGGCCTTCTTCGGCCGGCTGGAACACCGCATGCACGGTGCCGTCGAACTGGCGCGTGGCCGCCAGGTGCCGGCAGGCCGACAGCAGCATGGCGGTGTGGCCGTCGTGCCCGCAGGCGTGCATCTTGCCGAACACCTTGCTGGCCCAGGCCTTGCCGGATGTCTCTGTGATCGGCAGCGCGTCCATGTCGGCGCGCAGGCCGATGCGGCGCGGGCTGGTGCCGGCGCGCAGCGTGCCCACCACGCCGGTGCCGGCCAGGCCGCGGTGCACCTCCCAGCCCCAGCGGGCCAGGCGCTCGGCGACCAGGGCACTGGTGGCGTGCTCTTCATAGGCCAGCTCGGGGTTGGCATGGATCTGCTGGCGGATGGCGACCATCTCGGCTTCATGGGCGCGGATCTCGGCCAGCGCGGGCAGGTGCAGGGGGGCGTTCATCGTCGGGCCTCGGTGTCGGGGATGGGCAATTCTGCGCGGCGCCGGTTGTGGCGGGTGGTCACCTGCGCGGCAGGACCATCCATACTCGGCGCAGACCGACTGTGGGCCCTGTGCCCGGTGCACGATGGCTTCATTTCTGTTGGCGTGGGAATACGGTGGAGGCCTGGGCCATGCAGCCCGCTTCAAGCCCTTGGCCGAGATCTTGCGCGCACGTGGCCACCGCGTCACGCTGGTGCTGCGGGATCTGGTGCTGACCGAGAGCCTGCTGCGCGACACCGACCTGCCGCGCTTGCAGGCGCCGCTGTGGCAGCACCGCACCATGGGCCTGCCAGACACCCAGGCCAGCATCGCCGAGATCTTGCTGGCCACCGGCTACCTGCGCAGCGAGACGCTGGCAGGCCAAGTGCAGGGCTGGCGCAGTGCGTTGGCGCTGACCCAGGCCGATGTGCTGGTGGCCGACTACGCGCCCACGGCGGTGCTGGCGGCCCGCATCGCCCGGGTGCCGTCCGCCGTGGTCGGCATCGGTTTTTACATGCCGCCCGAGTGCGCGCCGATGCCGGCCTTTCGCGACTGGGAGCCACTGGCGCCAGGGCGCATCGAACATGCCGAGCGCACGGTGCTGGCCGCCGCCGACGGCGTGCTGCGCGCGGCCGGCGCGGCGCCGCTCACCCAGTTGTCGCAGCTGCTGCATGGCGACGATTCACTGCTGTGCACCTG
>JBBRJU010000460.1:0-3042 GCA_038218895.1 Burkholderiales bacterium | reverse complement strand
CAGGCTGGATGAGTTCAGCGCGATCGAGGCCGATGCCAGTTCGGGCGCACTGGCGCCCAGCCGCGCCTGCTGTGCCGAGACGAAGGCGAACGAGCCGGCGCCCCACACCAGCACCACCAGCGCCATGCCGGCCAGGCTGGGCGCCAGCAGGCTGAGGCCGCTCCACAGCGCCAGGCCGGCGGCCACCAGGCCCAGGGCCAGGCGCGCGCCACGGTCGGGCCCGATGCGGCCCACCCAGCGGGTCAGCACCACGTTGCCCACCACGCCGCTGATGCCCATCAAGCCCAGCAGCCCGGCCTGCGCCGTGGGCGGCGCAGCCAGAAAGTGCCGCAACAGCGGCGTGATGTAACCCAGCACCATGAACTGGCCGGCGCACCAGGCCAGCGTGGTCAGCAGGATCAGCCGCAGCCGGGGGCTGCCGGCCACCGCCAGCCAGGATTGCCAGGACAGCGGCGCCACCCGCAGCCCGCCGGGTACCGCCCGCCAGACGATGACGGCGGCGATGACCGCCAGCACCGCGATCACGCCGAAGCCGGCGCGCCAGCTCAGGTAGTTGGCCACCAGGTTGCCCAGCGGCATGCCCGCCACCGACGCCACCGACCAGCCGAGGAAAATCGTAGTGACTGCTGCGGCCCGCTGCGCGGGTGGCACCAGCAGGCCGATCGTGGCCGCCGCCTGCGGGGTGAGCACCGCCGCGCCCAGCACCGCAAACGGCCGCAGCAGCGCCAGCACCGGGTAGTCGGGCGCCAGTGCGCAGGCGGCATGGCCCACCGCCACCACCGCCAGTGCCGCAGTCAGCAGCAGGCGCCGGTCGACCCGCGAGGTGAAGGCGGCAAACAGCGGCGCCCCCAGGCACATGGCCAGCGCGGCCAAGCTTAGCAACTGGCCGGCCTTGGGCACGCTGACTTGCAGGTCTTGCGCCAGCTTGTCCAGCATGCCCGGCACCACCAGCACGCCGCAGGCGACGACGAAGTTGCCGAACATCAGCGCGCCCAGCGGGCCGCGCAGGGGGAGGGAATTGGTCATCGGCATGGTGGCACGGCATGGTCGCAGACTGCGCACGCCATGGCTTCTAGACTGGTGACATGGACAACCCTGACGATTTGCGCGCCCTGGCTGCGCGCGCCACCCGCCACACCACCCCCTGCGGCGATGGCGTCCTGGTGTGGCACCGCTGGGGCCCCGCCGGTGGCGCGCCTGTGGTGCTGCTGCATGGTGGCTCGGGCAGCTGGACACACTGGCTGCGCAACATCGATGCGCTGGCGGCGGCGGGCCACGCGGTGCTGGTGCCCGACCTGCCGGGCTTCGGCGATTCGGCCGCGCCGCCCGATGGGCAGGACGCCGACGTGCTGCCCGGCTGGCTGGAGCAGGGCCTGCAGCGGTTGATCGGCAACGTGCCGGTGGCGCTGGTCGGCTTCTCGTTCGGCGCGCTGGTGGCCGGGCTGTGGTCGCAGGCGCAGCCGGCGCGGGTGGCACGCCTGGTGCTGGTGGGCAGCCCCGGGCTCAGCGCCGAACGCCTGCCCCCGCTGGACCTGCGCCGCTGGGACAGCCTGCCGCCCGGCGACGCCCGCCTGGCGGTGCACCGCCACAACCTGCTGCAGCTGATGCTGGCGCAGGCGGCGGCGGCCACGCCGCTGGCGGTGGCGCTGCATGCAGCCAATGTCGAGCGCGACCGCCTGCGCCAGCGCCGCCTGATGTTGACCGATGCCATGGCCCGGCTGCTGCCGCAGCTGGCCTGCCCGGTGCACGGCATCTGGGGCGCGCTGGATGTGCTGTATGCCAGCCGCCTGCCGCTGATCGGCCAGGTGCTGGGCACGGCGCCGGGCTTCCGCGATCTGGTGCTGCTGCCCGATGCCGGCCACTGGGTGGCCTTCGAGGCGGCGCCGGCTTTCAACGCCGCGTTGGTGGCGGCGCTGGCGGCACCCGATGCAGCACCCACGCCAGCGCGGGCGCCAGGCTGATCAGCCCGCTGCGGGCGTGCGGTAGAACACCGCCACCGTGCCCTTGAGCTTGAGCAGAAGCGGCTGGCCGCGCCGGTCCACAGCCTTGCCTGCGGGGATCTTGATCCAGCCTTCGCTGATGCAGTATTCCTGCACGTCGAAGCGCTCTTTGCCGTTGAAGTGCACGCCGATCTCGCGCTCGAAGATGGTGGCGTTGTGGTGCGGGCTGCGCGGGTCGGCGCTCAGATGGTCGGGCAGGTCGGGCAGGGCGGGCGTGTCGGTCATGGCCGGGTGATTCGGTGGGATGGGTGCGCAGTATCGGTGGCCGTCTGCGACAGCCCTCGGGCCAGCCCCCAGAATCGGTCGATGAAAAAACCGAAAGGGTCGGCCTGGGCGCGCAGTCTGGGGCGCAATGTGGGGCGCACGCTTGTTCGCGATGTCGGCCGCAAGGTGGGCAGCAATTTCGGCCGCACCATGGCCCGCAGTGTTGCGGCGATCGGCCGCCAGGCCCTGCAGGCCGGCAGCCTGGCACTGGTGCAGGCCCTGGGCCAGGCCGCCAAGGCCCGGCCCCGGCCCAAGCGCCAGGCCAGACGCACGCCCGCCCGCCCGGCCCAGGCGGTGCGCAAGCCGGTGCCGGCCCGGCGCCTGGCTGCGGTGGCTGCGGTGGCTGCCGGCAGCTGGACACCCGGTGTGGCGCTGGGCCCGGCCGGTGCACGCCGTTACCGGCTCTACAGCCCGCCGGTCCTGCTGCCCGGTGAGCGCCTGCCCCTGCTGGTACTGCTGCACGGCTGCACCCAGGACGCTGACGGCTTTGCCGCCAGCACCCGCATGAACCGCCTGGCTGCCAGTGAGCGCTTTCTGGTGCTCTACCCCGAGCAAGACCGGCTGGCCAATGGGCAGGGCTGCTGGAACTGGTACGACACCGACCGCAGCCGCGCCCAGGGCGAGGCCGACCTGGTGCTGCAGGCCATCGACCAGGTGTGCCTGCTGCGGGGCGGCGACCGCACGCGGGTGCTGCTGGCCGGCTTGTCAGCCGGCGCCAGCCTGGCGGCGCTGCTGGCGGTGCGCCACCCGGCGCGGTTTTGCGGCGTGGTGATGCATT
>JBBRJU010000459.1:0-3045 GCA_038218895.1 Burkholderiales bacterium | reverse complement strand
CCGATCACCCGCCCGGCCCGGCCCCGCGCGCGGCCGGGCCTCTGCACCGTCAATGGGGCTCTGGCTCAGCCTGGCCCTGCTCGTCATCGTGGCCGACCAGCTCACCAAGACCCTGGTGGCGGCCCGCTTCGAGCTGGGCGACAGCGTCACCATCACCAGTTACTTCAATCTGGTGCGGGCGCACAACCCCGGCGCGGCCTTCTCGTTCCTGGCCGGCGCCTCGGGCTGGCAGCGCTGGTTCTTCGTCGGTCTGGGCGCCGTGGCGTCGGTCTTCATCGTGTGGATGCTGCGCCGCCACCCGGGCGAGCGGCTGTTCTGCCTGGCCATCAGCCTGATCCTGGGCGGCGCGCTGGGCAATGTGATCGACCGCCTGCTGCACGGCCACGTGATCGACTTCCTGCAGTTCCACTGGTCCTTCCTGGCGCCGGTGTTTGCGGGGGGCTATTTCCCCAGCTTCAACATCGCCGATGCCGCCATCACTGCCGGCGCGGTGGGCCTGATCCTGGACGAACTGCTGCGGGTGCGGCGCTCGCGCTGAGCCAGCGGGCCGCTGCAGCGCTGCGGGACTGTCCGCATGGCGGTCAGGCGCTGCCGGCGCTAGGCTAGGCGGCCATGCCTGCGCTGCCGCCTGACACCGCCGCCCTGTCCGAGCAGGAACCGCCGCCTGCGGCCCCGGCCGCCGGTGCCGCAGCCACGTCCGAGGGCGAGACCGAAGCAGAGCGCCATGCATTCGAAGTACCGCTGCGGCAGCTGCGCTTCAGTGACCCGCTGCGCTGGCTGGCGGCCGGCTGGCGTGATTTCCGGCGCTGCCCGGGCATCGGCCTGTTCTACGGCGGCTGCTTCATGGCCATGGGCTGGCTGCTGATGGCGGTGTTCCAGCATGCACCGGCCTATGTACTGGCGCTGTCGGCCGGCTTCCTGCTCACCGGGCCGTTCTTCTGCCTGGGCCTGTACCAGGCCAGCCGCCACCTGGAGCGCGGCGAGACACCCGGCCTGGGCGATTCACTGCGGGCCTGGGACCGGCGCACCGGTACGCTGGCAGTCTTCGGCTTCGTGCTGCTGGTGCTGGAAATGCTGTGGGGCCGCGCCTCGCTGATCGTGTTTGCCGTCAGCTTCGACGGCATGCCCGATTTCAAGGGTTCGCTGCTGGCCCTGCTCGACCCCGCGAACCTGCAGTTCATCGTGGCCTGGTTGCTGGTGGGCGGTTTCTTCGCCGGGCTGATCTTCGCCGTCAGCGTGGTGTCGATCCCGATGATCCTCGACCGCCCGGTCGACGCCATCACCGCCGGCCTGACCAGCCTGCGCCTGGTGTTCACCCAGCCAGCAGTGATGCTGTGCTGGGGTGCGTTGATCACCGCCATCGTGGTGCTGGCCATGCTGCCCTGGTTTGCCGGGCTGCTGGTGGCCGGCCCGGTGGTGGGGCATGCTTCCTGGCACGCCTACCGGGCGGCGGTGGGCGCGGGCGCGGCCGAATAGAAGCGTGTGCAGCCTGCGGCATTGGCGGCAGTGCTGCCCTGCCCACCGCAGCTTGCCCCCCGCCGCCGTCGCGCCGCATTCGCGCTGCCGCCTCCCACCGCCGCCTGCCGCCTGCCGCCCCCTGCCCACCGCTGCTGCATCGCAGGCACACTGACAGTGCTGCCACTCACCGAGCCCGACCCCCATGCCCGTGTCCGTGCCTGTGCCCTTCCCCATGCGCCCCATGCGCGCCCTGCGCGCCCTGCGCCGCCCCCTGCGCCGCGCGTTGCTGCTGGCCGGTCTGGCAGCGCTGCCGTGGCTGGTGCCGCCCATGGCACTGGCTGGCCTGCCCGAGGTGGTGGCCACGGCCCGGCTGGCGATGGTGGCCGTGGGCGTTTACGACCCGCTGGCCAGCCCGCGGTTCAACTTCCGCGGCAGCGGCTTCGTGGTCGGTGACGGCCAGTTGGTGGCCACCAATGCCCATGTGCTGCCCGACGACCCCGCCGCGCTGCAGCGCCTGGCCCTGCAGCCCGCCGGCAACCGCCGCACGGGTGACGATGGCGCGCCTGGCGTGCGCCCGCTCACGCTGGTGGCGTTGGACCGGCTGCATGACGTGGCGCTGCTGCGATTTGACGGCGCGCCGCTGCCGGCCCTGGCGCTGGCCGAGGCCCCGGCGCGCGAGGGCCAGGCGGTGGCTTTCATCGGCTTTCCGATCGGCGGGCTGTTGGGGTTTGCGCCAGTCACCCACCGCGCCATCGTCTCGTCCATCGCCCCGATCGTGCTGCCACCGCCCAATGCGGCACGGCTGGACGCCGCCACCATCGCCCGCCTGCGCCAGCCTGCCTTCGACATCTACCAGCTCGACGGCACGGCTTACCCCGGCAACAGCGGCGGCCCGCTGCTCGACGCCGACACCGGCGCGGTGCTGGGGCTGCTGAACATGGTGCTGGTGAAGAACAGCCGCGAGAACCTGCTCAGCGCGCCATCGGGCATCAGCTATGCGATTCCGGTGCTGCACTTGCGCGCCTTGCTCGACCGGAAATGACACCCCCGACCCCACCGGAGACCCGCCGATGAACACCACCAGCAGCTTCACCGTCAGCCATGCCCGTGACGCCGTGTTCGAACAAGGCCTGCGGGCTTTCTTTGCCTACCGCGACCTGGGCATCCGCCAGGCCACTGGCGGGCGGGTGGTGGCGCATGTGATCCGCGCCACCCCTGGCGGCGCGTTCTCCAGCCAGTTGCATCTGCACCGGACCAGCTTCCAGATGGTCTATGTGCTCCAGGGCTGGGTCCGCTTTGTTTATGAGGGCCAGGGCGAGGTTCGCCTGGAAGCCGGCGATTGCGTGCACCAGCCGCCCGGCATCCGCCACCGCGAACTGGGCCACAGTGACGACCTGGAACTGCTGGAGATCGTGATGCCGGGCGACTTCACCACCGAGCTGGTGGTTTCGGGGGACGCTGATCGGTGAATGGCAAGTTTGCTTGGGGCTGGTTGCTGCCGTTGGTGGCTGGTTGCATTGTTGCTTGTGCATCTTGCTGGTGCTTCGTAAATTTGCTGCAGCGCGCCCGGTCCCCCCCGCCCGGGCC
>JBBRJU010000458.1:0-3053 GCA_038218895.1 Burkholderiales bacterium | reverse complement strand
AGCGGCGGCGCCCACCGCGCCGCATCATGCCGGCTGGCAACTGCAGGAGCATGCATGGCGATCTTTGAACTGCGCACCTACCAGGTCACCGTCGGCAAGATGGCCGACGTGGTGCATCTCTACAAGACCCTGGGCTGGCCGGCCGTGGCCAAGCACCCGCCCAAGCTGGTGGGCTACTTCACCGGCGACATCGGCGCGCTGAACCAGCTGGTGCACCTGTGGAAGTTCGACGACGACGCCGACCGGCGTGCCTTCTGGGCCGCGCTGTTTGCCGACGCTGATTTCATGGCCTTTGCCGCGCAGCTGCGCCCGCTGCTGCAAGCGCAGGAGAACAAGCTGCTGCTGGCCGCGCCCTGGGGGCCGCAGCCATGAGCGGCGGGCACAGCGCCCGGCCGCTGCCAAGCCGGCCCGCGATCCCGTTCGGGGATCGGCTGACGGATCGGCCCACGCATCGGCCGACGCATCCGCCGACGCATCCGCCGACGTACAAGCCGCACGAGAGGCAGGCATGACCAGCATGCAGTACACCCGGCTCGGCGGCACCGGGCTGGCGGTGTCGCGCCTGTGCCTGGGCTGCATGACCTATGGCGTGCCCGAGCGTGGCAGCCACCCGTGGACGCTGCCCGAAGACCAGAGCCGGCCGCTGATCCGCCAGGCGGTGGAGCTGGGCATCAACTTCTTCGACACCGCCAACAATTATTCCGACGGCACCAGCGAAGAGATCACCGGCCGCGCCCTGCGCGACTTTGCCCGGCGCGACGAGATCGTGGTGGCCACCAAGGTGCGCTTTGGCAACCGGCGCGGCCCCAACATCGGCGGGCTGTCGCGCAAGACCATCTTCGAGGAGATCGACGGCAGCTTGAAGCGGCTGGGCATGGACCATGTCGACCTCTACCAGATCCACCGCTGGGACCCGGCCACCCCGATCGAAGAGACGATGGAAGCGCTGCACGACCTGGTGAAGGCCGGCAAGGTGCGCTACCTGGGCGCCAGCAGCATGCACGCTTGGCAGTTTGCCAAAGCGCAGGCAATGGCGCGCGCGCACCACTGGACACCTTTCGTCAGCATGCAGCCCGAGCTGAGCTTGCTCTACCGCGAAGAAGAGCGCGAGATGCTGCCGTTGTGCCAGGACCAGGGCGTGGGCGTGATCCCCTGGAGCCCGCTGGCGCGCGGCCGGCTGGCGCGGCCCTGGGGTGCCGACACCCCGCGCATCGCCAGCGATGTGTTCGGCACCACCCTGTTCAAGCACACCGAGGCGAACGACGCCCTGGTGCACGCCGCCCTGGCCCAGGTGGCGTCGCAGCGTGGGGCGCCGCTGGCGGCGGTGGCGCTGGCCTGGCTGCTGCAAAAGCCGGGGGTCACGGCGCCGATCATCGGCGCGTCCAAGCCGGGGCATTTCGACGATGCGGTGGCGGCGCTGGGCATCAGCCTCAGCGCTGCGGAGATCGCCACGCTGCAGGCCCCCTACCTGCCGCATGTGGTGGTGGGGTTCGGGTAGCCGAAGCGGCGCACGCGTGCCGCGCCAACGTCCATCGGCCTGGCCGGGCAGGGCACGCTGCTGGATGTTGTCCTACACGCTGTCGTCCTGCAGGCTGCTGCAGCCAGGGTGCTGCGGGGGGTAGAAGGGTGTGTCGCCCGAGCTTCCTGCTCGGTTCATCGTCCACTTTCCGGGTACCGAGACATGCATCCAAGCACCCCCCCGACCCTGCCCGCCAACCCCGCCGACGAAGATCTTGCCGAGCAGGCCCGCCCCGGCCATGGCATTCCGTCGCAGGACCCGACCTCTGCGGCACAACTGCCGCTGGAACCCGGGGAGGCCGAGCGCGAGGCCAAGTCGGTGTTGATGGGTGGCGGCATCGTGGCCGGTGCGGCTGCAGGCGCCGGCATCGGTGTCGCGGTGGCCGGTCCTGTGGGGGTGTTGGTCGGGGCCACGGTGGGTGCCGTTGCCGGCGCCCTGGGTGGCGCTGCCGCTGGCGCCACGGCGAGCCTGGAGCAATCGGCCAGCGCCGTCACGGCACCAGCAGACAGTGTGCGCCTGCACATCGACGACAGCGGTGGCAGCGGCCGACCGGTGGTGCTGATCCATGGCTGGCCGCTGTCGGCCCAGGCCTGGGCGCCGCAGATGGCGGCGCTGACCGCCGCCGGCTATCGCGTGGTGGCCTATGACCGAAGGGGCTTCGGCCTTTCGGACAAGCCAGACGCGGGTTACGGCTACGACACGCTTGCCGACGATCTGCAGCGTGTCATCGACCAGTGCGGCCTGCAGGATGTGACGCTGGTGGGCTTTTCGATGGGCGGTGGCGAGGTGGCACGCTACATCGCACGGCATGGCGCAGCGCGCCTGCGCAGCGTGGTGTTCGCCGCTGCCGTGACGCCGTCGCTGATGCGATCGGCCGACAACCCCGACGGCCCGCTCACGGCCGAGCATGCGCAGCAGCAGAAGGCGCAGTTCGAGCAGGACTGCAGTGCCTACTTCGACCAGTTCACCACCGCCTTCTTCTCTGCCAACGGTGTGCTGCAGGTCACCGAGTCGCAGCGTGGCGAGGCGATCGCGCTGTGCCAGCAGTCGGCGCAGCATGCGGCCTTGGCCTGCATGGATTCATTTGCCACCACAGACTTCCGCGCAGACCTGAAGAAGGTGATGCTGCCCACGCTGGTGATCCACGGCGCGGCCGACGCGATCGTGCCGATCGAAGGGTCGGGCCTGCTGACCCACCGCGCGGTGCCCCACAGCAAGCTGGTCACGGTGCCTGGTGCGCCGCACGGCTTGAACGTGTCGCACGCGCAGGCGTTCAACGCTGCGCTGCTGGCGTTCCTGCGGGAGTGATACGCCGGGTCGTCACCACCGCTTGCGGCTGCGTCCCCGGCGCACATGGGTGAGCGGGCGCGTCGGCACTGCAGCTGGCTTGCGCGTCCGACTGCAGCAGTGTCAATGCCACCCGGGCTGGCTGCGGTCAGGCCGCAGCGGCGGCCGGCGCTGCGAGGCGCCGTGCCCGCTGCCGGTTGAACCCCGCGGCCACGCCCAGCAGCCCAAGCGCCCCGGCCGCCAGCAC
>JBBRJU010000457.1:0-3057 GCA_038218895.1 Burkholderiales bacterium | reverse complement strand
TGCCGGCCGAGCAACTGGCGACGCAGGCCCGTGCGGCGGTGCAACTGGCCGGCCCGCCAGAAGCCGAAGATGCTGCCGCGCTGGCCCCGGGCCTGCTGCCGCGCTGGCTGGGCGGCAGCCGCTAGTGGCGGGCGCGTCGGTCGCCCACCCTGGGCTCCTGGGCTGCTGGGCTACTGGAAGACAGGCGGGGGCGACGCACCGGACGGCTGGATGGTCATCAGGCAGTCCATGGTGATCTTGGCGCTCGACCAGGGCACGGTGGGGTCAGACCGCCAGGGCCCGGCGGTGACCACCCGCACCAGCCACTGGCTGGCGAAAGGCGTCCTGGGCGTGGCCCACCGTTCGACCGCGCTGGACGCGTAGGCAATCGCATTGGTGCCGTTGCGAGTCTGGTCGGACGCCACGGGCGCAGCCGCCGTGCGGCCCGCGTACACCACCACCCGCACCGAGTTCGGCGCGAAGACCCCGGCCACGACAGGCGGGATCTTGTAGTCCAGCCGATTGAAGGCATAGGTGTAGGCCACTCGCCGCGCGCCCGGTACCAGGCCGCCCAGGATCACCACCTGGGCGCTGGTGGCGCCGGACCGGGTGAGCTGCAACACCGGCCGGGTGCGCGGCGCGGTGTCGGGAATGATCGCCTCGAAGAAGTTGCAGTCGCGCGGCGGTGGGTCGACCGGACCGTCGTAGACGGTGTAGGCGGCGGCCATCGCCGGCAGCAGGGCCAGGGCGGCTGGCAGGGCCAGGGTGCAGCCGGCCAGGCTGCGAAGGGCGCGTTGCTGTGACATGCATGGTCTCCGAAGGTCAGTTGGTGCAGTGACCGGGCCGGCCGGCCGGGTTGCCTGCATCTGTTCAATCGGAATTGAACTGCGAAAGCCGCCAAGGAATCGGCAACTATTCACAACACGACCGGCAGTTGGCGCCAATCGGCCGGCGGCGGCGGTGCCCGCAACAGCGCTGCCAGCGCCTTCGCGCCGTCTTGCCAGCCCAGTGTGGCGTCCAGTTGGTCGGCCAGTGCCGCCCGTGCCGGCGCGGTGCTGCCAGCCAGCGCGGCGTAGCAGGCGGCCACCACGGCCTGCGGGTGGCGCGGCCCCACTTGCTGCGCCAGCACTGCGGCAGCGGCTTGCCAGGCCAGCTGCGCCGCCGCCAGGTCACCGCCACGCGCCTGTGCCACGCCCTGCAGCACCTGGGTGATGGCCACGCTGGCGCGGCCGGCCTGGCCCAGCTGGCGCTGGTTGGCCTCGGTCTGGCGCAGCAGCGCCTGCGCCTCGCGCAGGCGGCCCAGGCGCAGCAACGCTTCGGCCTGCAGCCGCCCCACCGGCTCGCTGGCCGGCGAGATGCCACCCTCCTCGCGCAGCACCGTGGCCAGCAACTGCTGCAGCTGCGGCAGGGCCTGGTCGGCATGGCCGGTGGAGACCAGCGCCGCTGCCGCCAGCGTGTCGGCGTGGCTCTCGCGCCAGGCGTCGGCCGCGCCGGTGGCGCCGCGCAGTTGCGCCAGCCAGCGCTGCAGTTCTGGCGCATGGCCCTGGCGCTGTTCGGCACGCGCCAACTCGGCCACCGCGCTCACCGTCAGCGGGTGGTGCTGGCCCAGCCGGGCCAGCATGTCGGCATGCACAGGGGCCAGCACCGCCACGGCGGCAGCATGCTGGCCGGCAAGGTTCTCCAGCCCGCCCAGGTCCAGCGTCACGGTCAGGCGGTCGATCGCGGCATCGCCGCCGCGCTGCGCCTGCAAGGCGGCGGCCCGGTGCAGGTGGCCTCGGGCGGCGTCCAGGTCGCCCAGCAGGCGTGCCGTCACGCCCTGGGAATGGGCGGCGCGGGCGGCCAGTTCCAGCTCGGGGCCGTCGCGCAACTGGGCCTCGGCACGGTCCAAGGCCTGCCGCGCCTGCGCACCATGGCGCTGCACCAGCGCCAGCTCGCCTTCCAGCAACGCCACCCGGCCGAGCAAGGTGCGGTCTGGCGCAGGCAGGGCTGCCACCACAACCTGCAGGTCGGTCAGCACGCGCTGGGTGGCATCGGTGTCCAGTTGCTTGAGCAGCGCGTTGGCCCACTGCCACAGCGCCAGCGCATGGGCAGCGGGCTGGCCGGCGCGCTGTGCCTCGGCCGCCTCGGCCTGGAAGCCGGCCACCGCCTCCTTGTAGGCGCCGATGTCGCGGTACAGCGCAGCCATGCGCAGCCGGGTGGCGCGGCGGGTGGCCGGGTCCACATCGCTGCGGCTGTCGAGAAAGGCCTGGGCGCGGGCCAGCAGCTCGCGCGCGCTGAAGTCGCGGCTGTTGGCAGCGTCCGGCCCCATGCCGCGGAACAGGCTCTGCAGCAGGCCGTCCACCGTCTGCGCCCGGGTCTGGCTCAGGCGGGCGGCTTCGCGCTGCTGCCAGGTCTGCCAGCCCAGGCCGCCCGCCACCAGCAGCGCCGCGCCCAGCGCTGCCAGCGGCACCCGCTGGCGCTGCACGAAGCGCCGCGCCAGGTAGGCCAGGCTGGGCGGGCGGGCCAGCACCGGCTGGCGCGCCAGGTGGCGGCGCAGGTCGTCGGCCATGGCGGCGGCAGTGGCATAGCGCTGCGCCGGGTCACGCTGCATGGCCTTGGCGACGATGTTGTCCAGATCACCGGCCAGCGCCCGGCTGAAGCCTGCGGCGCGCAGGTTGCGGGCGGCGGCCCGTGTCTCGTCGCCACGGACGATGGCCGACATCGCCGGCGCCTCGCCCTGCAGCGTGGCCTGCAGGGCCTGCGCGGCCGATTGACCCGGGCGCACATGCGGATGCTGGCCGCTGAGCAGCACATACAGCAGCACGCCCAGCGCATACACGTCGGTGGCGGTGGACACCGCGCCGGATTGCAGCTGCTCCGGCGCCGCGTAGCCCGGCGTCAGCATCGCCCCGGCCTGCTGGGTGAGTGGCGCCTCGGTCTGGCCGTCGGCCGTCAGCAGCTTGGCGATGCCGAAATCCAGCAGCTTGAGCTGGCCGGCGGCGTCCACCATCACGTTCGACGGCTTGATGTCGCGGTGCACCACCAGCTGGCTGTGGGCATGCTGCACCGCATCCAGCAGGGTGAGCACCAGGCGGATGC
>JBBRJU010000456.1:0-3081 GCA_038218895.1 Burkholderiales bacterium | reverse complement strand
GCAGAACGGCACCGGCACGCCGCCGATCACCAGGATGCGCTTGTCACCCTGCGTGATCTCGGGCAGGTACTTCTGCACCATCAGGGTCTGCGCGCCGTCGGCGTTCAGCGTCTCGGTGATGCTGCCCAGGTTCAGCGCATCGGGTCCGACCCGGAAGATGCCCATGCCGCCCATGCCGTCGAGCGGCTTGAGGATGATGTCCTGGTGCTGGGCATGGAAGCGGCGCACGTCGGCCGCGTCACGCGTGACCAGGGTCGGGCCGATGAACTGCGCAAACTCCATGATCGCCAGCTTCTCGGGGTGGTTGCGCAGCGCCGCCGGGTCGTTGAAGACCCGCGCACCTTCACGCACCGCCTGGCTCAGCAGGTGGGTGGCGTAGAAGTATTCGGGGTCGAAAGGCGGGTCCTTGCGCATCAGCACCGCGTCGACCTCGGCCAGCACCTGCGGGCGCTCATCGGGGCGTTGCTGGCGGGCCACGAACCAGTCATCGGTGGCGCCGGTGAGGCTGATGTCGCGCACGAAGGCGGTGACCTTCTCGCCGCGCTGCCAGCGCACGTCCTGCGGGCCGCAGGCCATCAAGCTGTGGCCGCGGGCCACCGCCTCGCGCATCATCGCGAAGGTGCTGTCCTTGTAGGGCTTGAAGGTCTCCAGCGGGTCGGCGATGAAAAGCAGTTGCATGGCGGTTTTACCTGTGTCGATCAGAGCATGGCACGGCTTCGGCCGGCCGGCGCCGCGAAACCGGCTTGGCCGGGCCGCTGGTGTCGCCCCCGGACGGGGGTGCGCCGAAGCCGCTGCGGGGGAGAGTCACTTTCTCCAGTTTTGCACAGCCAGGCAAGCGGTACCGGCCACCACACCCCAGAAGGCCGCGCCGATGCCGGCCACGGTCACACCCGACAACGTGACCAGGAAGGTCAGCGCCGCAGCGTCGCGGTGGCGCGGCTCGGCGAGCGCCTGGGCCAGGCCGCCAGCGATCGTGCCCAGCAGGGCCAGGCCGGCCACAGCCGCCACCAGTTCCTTGGGCACGGCCGCCAGCAGGCCCACCACCGCGCCGCCGGCCAGACCCATCGCGATATAAAACAGGCCGGCCACCACCGGCGCGGTGTAGCGTTTGGCGGGGTCGGCATGGGCTTCGGGGCTCATGCAGATGGCCGCCGTGATGGCCGCCAGGTTGACGGCAAACGCACCAAACGGCGCCAGCACCAGCGTGACCACGCCAGTGGCGGTGGTGACCGGCGACACCGGGATGGCATAACCCGCCGCCCGTTGTGCCGCCACGCCGGGCAGGTTCTGCGACGCCATGGTGACGATGAACAGCGGCAGCGCCACGCCCACCAGGCCGCCCAGCGAGAACTGCGGCGTCACCCACACCGGCGTGGCCCACGACCAGTCCACCCCGCCCAGCGCTACCCGGCCCTGCGACAGCGCCACCACCACGCCGGCCAGCAGCACACCAGGCACGGCATAGCGCGGCCACCAGCGGCGGCCCACCAGGAAGGCCACCACCATCACCAGCACCAGCAGCGGTGCGCTGCGCACCGCCAGCACCGCGTCCAGCCCGAAGCGGGTGAGTACGCCGGCCAGCAGCGCGGCGGCCACCGCCATCGGCAGCTTGTCCATCACCCGCTCGAACAGGCCGGTGGAACCGCTGGCGATGATCAGCAGTGCACAGACGATGAAGGCGCCGGTGGCCTCGGGCAGGCTCACGCCCTGGGTGGCGGCGAGCAGGGCAGCCCCCGGCGTGCACCAGGCGGTGAGCACCGGCAAGCGGTAGTGCAGCGACAGGCCGACGCAGCTGATGCCCATGGCCAGGCCCAGCGCCCACATCCACGACACCGTCTGCGCGGTGCTGGCGCCCAGCGCCTGGGTGGCCTGGAACACGATGGCCACCGAGCTGGTGTAGCCCACCAGCACCGCGACGAAGCCGGCCACCACGGCCGACACCGACACATCCCGCCACCATGCTGTCTTCACGCTCTGCCCCATCGTGCCACTCCCACCCCACCCCACCGCAAGGTCGGGCCGCAGCATAGCCGGCCCGCTCAAGTTGGCCGCCTGTGGCGCCGACAACAGAATCAGCAGGCCCGCATTCGCCGGGCCGGCCAACCCACCCCGCCATGTGCCGACTTGTTGCCTACCTTGGTGAACCGATCTACCTGGACGCGGTGGTGTGCACGCCACGCCATTCACTGGTGCGCCAGGCAGTGAAGGCCGAAGAGGCCCGCACGGTGACCAATGGCGACGGCTTCGGCGTAGGCTGGTACGGCGAGCGTGCAGAACCGGGCGTGTACCGCGAGGTGATGCCGGCCTGGTCGGACGAGAACTTGCTGGCGCTGTGCGCCACGGTGCGCTCTCGCCTGTTCTTCGGCCATGTGCGGGCCGCCACGGGCGGTGGCATCGCGCGCCACAACTGCCACCCGTTCCGCCATGGCAAGTGGCTGTTCATGCACAACGGCCAGATCGGTGGTTACGCCGGCGTGCGCCGGGCGCTGGAGGCACAACTTCCTGATGCCCTGTTTGCCGAGCGACGCGGTGCCACCGATTCAGAACTGCTGTTCCTGCTGGCGCTGGCCCGCATCGAGACCGGTGTGCCACCCGCTGACGCGATGCAGGCGGTGTTGCAGGACACCCAAACACTGATGGTCCGGCTGGGCATAACCGAGCCGCTGCGCTTTGCCGCCGCACTGTCAGACGGCGAACAACTGCTGGCCTTCCGTTTCGCCAGCGACGCCGCGCCGCCGTCGTTGTACGTGGGCAGCGGCATGGGCGGCCACATCGTGGCGTCAGAGCCATTGGACGCCCACCCGGAGGCTTGGCAGAACGTGCCAGCCAACAGCTGGGTGCGGCTGGATGCCGGCGGGGTCACGCTGCACCACTGACGGGCTGTTCAGGGCTCTGAGCTGCCGTTGGTGACTAGTGGCTAGTGGCTGGTGGCTGGTGGCTGGTGGCTGGTGGCTGGTTGCTGGTTGCTGGTTGCTTTGTTGCTTGTGCGTCTTGCTGGTGCTTCGCCGATTTGCTGCAGCGCGCCGGGTCTCGCCCCGGCGGGCGACCATCTTTCTGCTGCGCCAGAAAGTTGGACAAAGA
>JBBRJU010000455.1:0-3082 GCA_038218895.1 Burkholderiales bacterium | reverse complement strand
GGTTTCGACCACTCGGTGCACGTCCACCGGGGTCACTTCGCGGTTGTCACGCACGATCACCATGCCAGTCGAGTTCTGGCCGCGGATGTGGCTGCCGGTGATGCCGGTGTAGACCCGCTCGATCTTGCAGGCGGCCATCATCTCGGCCTCTTTCAGCGCCTGCTGGATGCTCTGCACCGTGGCGTCGATGTTGACCACCACGCCGCGCTTCAGGCCATGGCTCGAGGCCACGCCCAGCCCGGCCAGGCGCAGTTCGCCATTGGGCAGCACCTCGGCGGCCACCGCCATCACCTTGGCGGTGCCGATGTCGAGTCCGACGATGAGATCCTTGTATTCCTTGGCCATGGTGGCGGTGCCCTCGGGTGTCTTGTGTGGCCGTTTTTTTGGCGTCGTGCCGTGTTTATTTCTTGCGCGCCGGTGGCACCGGCTCGCTGGTGGTGACGCCCTTCAGGCGCACCGCAAACCCATCAACGTGGCGCAGGTCGGCGGATTCAAGCGGGCGCTGGTAGCGCGCCTCCACCCGCGGCAGCGTCTGCATGAAGCGCTGGGTGCGCGCGACCACCGCGTCGTCGGTGCCGCGGCCAAGCTCGATCACCGCGCCCTTGTCCAGCGTGGCGCGCCAGGAGCCACGGGCGGACAGCTCCAACTGCACCACGTCACCATCGCGGCCGCCGCGCTGCTGCGACCCCAACACCGGCCCCAGGCGCTTCAGCATGTCCAGCATCGCCGCAGCGCTGCCCTCGGGGCCTTGCAGGCGCGGCAGGCTGTCGTCTTCGACATCGCCGATGTTGGCTTCGAACACCTCGCCGTGGGTGTTGACCAGCCGGTCGTTGCCGTCGGTGCCCAGCCACAGCGCCACCGGCTGGTGTTCTTCCAGCTGCACGGCCAGGCGGCCGGGCCACACCCGCTGCACCACCGCATGGCGCACCCAGGGCACCGCCTCGAAGGCTGCGCGTGCCTGCTGCAGATCCAGCGTGAGAAAGCTGCCGACCAGCCGGGGCGCCGCATTGGCGCGGATGGTGCTTTCGCTGTTGCGGCTGACATCGCCTTCGATGCGGATGGCCTGGATGTTGAACAGCGGCGCCCGCGCCAGGCGCTGCAGCCCTGCAGCCAGCAGGCCCAGCAGCACCAGCGCCAGCACGGTGTTGGCGGTGGCCTGCATCAGCCGCACATCGGCGGGCAGGTCGATGCGGGCAGGGCCGCTTGCAGCGGCCTGCCGGCGCAACGGGGGGGTGAGCGGGGCGGCGCGGGCCATGGTTTCAGGCCGTGCTGTCCAGCGCGGCGGTCGACAACAGCCACAGGCACAGTTGCTGGTAGGAGATGCCGGCCGCGCGCGCCGACATCGGCACCAGCGAATGCCCGGTCATGCCGGGCGAGGTGTTCATTTCCAGCAGGAAGGGCAGGCGGTCGCTGGCACGCAGCATCAGGTCGGCACGGCCCCAGCCGCGGCAGCCCAGCGCCCGGTAGGCGGCCAGCACGATGCGCTGGATCTCGCGCTCTTCAGCCGCCGGCAGGCCGCTCGGACACTGGTAGAGGGTGTCGTCGGTGAAGTACTTGTTCTGGTAGTCGTACTTGCCATCGGGCGCGACGATGCGCACCACCGGCAGGGCCTGGGCGCCGGCACCTTGGCCGATGACCGGGCAGGTGACCTCGTCGCCGTCAATGAACTGCTCGCACAGCACGTCGGCATCATGGCCGGTGGCCAGTCGCACCGCTTCGGCCATGTTGCTGTAACCCATCACCTTGGTGATGCCGATGGACGAACCCTCCCGCGGGGGCTTCACGATCAGCGGCAGGCCCAGTTCATCGGGCACGGTGCGCAGCCGCTCACGTGCCTGGTCATCGGCGGCCAGCCACACCCAGCGCGGCGTGGGCAACTGCTCTGCCAGCCACACCCGCTTGGTCATGGTCTTGTCCATCGCAATGGCCGAAGCCATCACGCCCGAGCCGGTGTAGGGCAGGCCCATCAGCTCCAGCGCGCCCTGCACCGTGCCGTCTTCACCGTGGCGGCCATGCAGGGCGATGAAAACCCGGGCAACGCCTTCGCGCTTCAGGTCCGACAGATCGCGCTGCGCCGGGTCGAAGGCATGGGCGTCCACACCCTCGGCCTGCAGGGCGGCCAGCACGCCGGCACCGCTGAGCAGCGAGATTTCACGCTCGGCGCTGCTGCCGCCCATCAGCACGGCGGTCTTGCCCAGGGCCCGGGCGTCGATCGGCGGCAGCACCAGGCTCATGCCATCTCTCCCAGAAATTTCTCCACCACCTTGGCCGGCACCGCACCGATGGAGCCGGCACCCATCGTGATTACCACATCACCGGCACGGCTGTGTTCGACGATGGCGTCGGCCAGGTCGGCCACGTCGTCGACAAACACCGGGTCGACCTTGCCGGCCACCCGCAAGGCCCGGCTCAGCGCCCGGCCGTCGGCGGCGACGATGGGTGCCTCACCAGCGGCGTACACCTCGGTCAGCAGCACCGCGTCGGCACGGCCCATCACCTTGACGAAGTCTTCGAAGCAGTCACGGGTGCGGGTGTAGCGGTGCGGCTGGAAGGCCAGCACCAGGCGCCGACCCGGGAAGGCGCCGCGCGCGGCCGCAATCACTGCGGCCATCTCCACCGGGTGGTGGCCGTAGTCGTCGATCAGGGTGAAGCTGCCACCGCCGCGGGCATCGCACACCGGCAGATCGCCATAGCGCTGGAAGCGCCGGCCCACGCCGGTGAATTCGACCAGCGCCTTGACGATGGGTGCGTCGGGCAGCTCCAGTTCGGTGGCCACGGCAATCGCTGCCAGCGCATTCAGCACGTTGTGGTCGCCCGGCAGGTTCAGCGAAAACTCGACATCGGGCATGCGCACGCCGTTGCGCCGCTGAACGGTGAAGCGCATTGCGCCGTTCTCGGCGCGCACGTCGACGGCGCGAATCATCGCGTCTTCGTGAAAGCCGTAGCTGACGATGGGGCGAGAAATCATCGGCAGGATCGAGCGCACGCCAGGGTCATCGACACAGACGATCGCCGCACCGTAGAACGGCATGCGGTGGATGAACTCGACGAAGGCCTGCTTGAGCTTCGCAAAATCATGACC
>JBBRJU010000454.1:0-3082 GCA_038218895.1 Burkholderiales bacterium | reverse complement strand
AGGCCAGGGCCACCGCAACATCTGTTTGATTCCTTCTTCTGCCCACGGTACCAACCCGGCCAGTGCGCAGATGGTCGGCATGACGGTGGCGGTCACCGCCTGCGACGCGCAGGGCAATGTGGACATGGCCGACCTCAAGGCCAAGTGCGAAAAGCACAGCGACAAATTAGCCTGCGTGATGATCACCTACCCCAGCACCTATGGCGTGTTCGACACCCAGGTCAAGGCGCTGTGCAAGATGGTGCATGACCACGGCGGCCGGGTGTATGTGGACGGCGCCAACATGAACGCCCTGGTGGGGGTGGCCGCCCCCGGTGAATTTGGCGGCGATGTCAGCCACCTGAACCTGCACAAGACTTTCTGCATTCCGCATGGCGGCGGCGGGCCGGGCGTGGGCCCGGTGTGCGTGGTGGCCGATCTGGTGCCCTTCCTGCCGGCGCACCGCAGCTCCGGCCTGGCCGGTGGCACCTGTGGCGCCGAGCCGCCGGCCGGCCATGAAGTGGGCGCGGTCTCGGCCGCGCCGCTGGGCAATGCGGCGGTGCTGCCGATCAGCTGGATGTACGTGCGCATGATGGGCAGCGACGGCCTGACCGCCGCCACCGAGATCGCCATCCTGTCGGCCAACTACGTGGCCGCACGCCTGGCCGGGCATTACGACATCCACTTCAGCGGCGGCATTGCCGGGCTGCAGGGCGGCGGCGTTGCCCATGAATGCATCCTCGACCTGCGCAAGCTCAAGGACAGCAGCGGCATCGGCGCCGAAGACGTGGCCAAGCGTCTGATCGACTACGGCTTCCACGCGCCCACGCTCAGCTTCCCGGTGGCCGGCACGCTGATGGTGGAGCCCACCGAGAGCGAGTCACTGGCCGAACTGGACCGTTTCTGCGACGCGATGATCGCCATCCGCAGTGAAATCGCCCAGGTCGAGGCCGGCACCTGGCCGCGTGACGACAACCCGCTGGTGCATGCGCCCCACACCACGACCGCCGTGGGCGCCGACGACTGGACCCATGCCTACCGCCGCAGCGAGGCGGCCTGGCCGGTGCCGTCCCTGAAGGCCGGCAAGTACTGGGCGCCGGTCGGCCGGGTCGACAATGTTTGGGGTGACCGCAATCTGTCGTGTAGCTGCATTCCTGTCAGCGACTACGCGGAATCCACAGAATCCGCCTGATTGGCAGATCTCGGAAAAAATGTCGAATTTAGAATATCGGACAGATGCTTTGGAGATTGACATGACCCAGATGCTGCCAACCCGCATGAGCAAGGAAGGCCGGGTGCTGATCCCGGCCGAGTTGCGCCATGCGCTGGGCCTGCAGGCTGAAGAACCGCTGCAGATCTATGTGGTCGATGGTGAGTTGCGCATCGTCTCGCGCCGCCAGGGCATTCGCCGGGCGCAGGCCATCGCCGCCAAGGTGCGGCAGGCGGGTGTGCCTGTGGTCGATGAATTCATCGCCGAGAAGCGCGCCGAGGCCACCCGGGAATGAAGGTCTTCGACAGCTCGGCGGTGCTGGCGGTGCTGTTCGCTGAACCGGGCGCCGAGCAGGCCATCCGCTGGCTGGAAGACGACGACGCGCTGATCAGCAGCGTCAACCAGGCCGAGGTGCTGGCCAAGTTGCTGGACCGTGGCCTGAGCGAGGCCGACGTCAGCGCCATCGGCCAGCAACTGCCGTTGCAGGTGGTGCCCTTCAGCGCCCAGCAGGCGCGCACCGCCGGCAGCCTGTGGCCAGCCACCCGGGCGCTGGGCCTGTCCTTGGGCGACCGCTGCTGCCTGGCCCTGGCGCGTGAACAGCCACTCGCCCAGGTGGTCACTGCCGACCGCGCCTGGGTCGGCTTGGCAGGCTTCGACATCACGCTGATCCGCTGAGCCAGCGACCCCCGTACCGCAGCATGGCCGTCTCCGCCTTCGACCTGTTCAAGATCGGCATCGGCCCGAGCACCAGCCACACCGTCGGGCCGATGCGCGCAGCGCGGTTGTTCGTGCAGCGGCTGGCCCACGACGGCCAGCTGGCGCAGGTGGCGCGGCTGCGCTGCGGCCTGTACGGCAGCCTGGGTGCCACCGGCAAGGGCCATGGCAGCGACAAGGCGGTGATCCTGGGCCTGCTGGGCGAGGCGCCCGACACGGTGGACGTGGAGGCCGTGCCTGCGCTGCTGCACCAGGTGCGGCAACACAAGGCGCTGGCCCTGCCCGCTGGCCCGACGATCGGCTTCGACGAGAAGACCGACCTGAAATTCTGGCGCCGCGAGTCGCTGCCCTTCCATGTCAACGGCATGCGCTGCGAGGCCTTCGATGCCGCCGGCGCGTTGCTGGCCATGCGCTGCTATTACTCGGTCGGCGGTGGCTTCGTGGTCAGTGATGAAGTGGCCGCCGACGGCGCGCGCCAGAAGGTCATCGCGCCCGACACCACCGCACTGCCGTACCCGTTCCACAACGGTGCCGAGTTGCTGGCGCTGTGCACACGCGAGCAGCTCAGCATCGCCGGCCTGATGCGCCGCAATGAACGCCACTGGCGCACCGATGCCGAGATCGACGCCGGCCTGGCGACCCTCTGGCAGGTGATGCAGGACTGCGTGGCCCGCGGCTGCCGCACCGACGGCGTGCTGCCCGGCGGCTTCCAGGTCAAGCGCCGCGCCGCGCCGCTGCACCGCGCGCTGTGTGCCAACCCCGAGCAAGCCCTGCGCGACCCACTGCAGGTGCTGGACTGGGTCAACCTGTATGCCCTGGCCGTCAATGAAGAGAACGCCGCCGGCGGCCGTGTCGTCACCGCGCCCACCAACGGCGCGGCCGGCATCGTGCCGGCGGTGCTGCACTACTACACACGCTTCACGCCCCATGCCAGCGCCGGGGGGGTGGCCGACTTCCTGCTCACCGCCGCCGCCATCGGCCTGCTCTACAAGGAAAACGCCAGCATCAGCGGCGCCGAGGTGGGCTGCCAGGGCGAGGTGGGCGTGGCCTGCAGCATGGCCGCCGGCGCGCTGTGCGCGGTGCTGGGCGGCACGCCGGCGCAGGTGGAGAACGCCGCAGAGATCGGCATGGAGCACCACCTGGGCCTGACCTGCGACCCGGTGGGCGGCTTGGTGCAGA
>JBBRJU010000453.1:0-3088 GCA_038218895.1 Burkholderiales bacterium | reverse complement strand
CAGATCACACCGTGGCAGAACGACCCGGTGGCCGACCTGCCCGGCGAATGGCTGCTGCTGCAGGACCGCCGCAGCATGCAGGCCTGGAGCGCCACCCCTTCGGCCTGGGGCGCGGACGGTGTGGACTACCACGTCGTGCATGCGGCGGGCACCACCCGCATCAGCCACCAGCGCGGCGAATTGCACTGCGAGCTGCAGTGGTGCGTGGACCGCCACCAGCCGGTGCGCCAGCTCAGCGTGCGCCTGCACAACCTGGGCGCGCGCCCGATGCAGTTGCGCCTGGTGGCGGTGGCCGAGTGGCAGATGGGCGAGCGCCGCAGCGAGCGCCACACGCTGCACACAGCGCTGCACACCCAGCGCCTGGCGCGCGGCAAGCTCACCGCCCTGCTGGCCACCCAGCGCGAAACGGCGGGTGGCCTGGGCCAGGCCACCGCCTGGCTGGCGCTGGTCAGCCCCGACGGTGCCAGCCGTGACGACAGCGGCGATGACTGGACCTGCGACCGCCGCGAGCTGTTCGACGCGCGCGGCCAGCCGGTGCTGCCTGACCACCTGGGCCAGCAGCAAGGCGCCGGGCTCGACCCCTGCGCCGCGCTGGGCCAGGACGTCACCCTGGCGCCGGGCCAGCGCCTGGGCCAGGTGTTCCTGCTCGGCCATGCCGACAGCCCCGACGCCGCGCGCCGCCAGGCGGCGTTGGCCGCTGCGGTGGCCCCTGCCCAGCGCCAGGCCGAGGTGCAGTCGCACTGGGACCAGTTGCTGGGCGCCACCACCGTGGCCACGCCCGACCCGCTGTTCGACGCGATGGTCAACCGCTGGCTGCTCTACCAGGCGGTGAGCTGCCGGCTGTGGGCCAAGGCGGCGCTGTACCAAGCCGGTGGTGCCACCGGCTTCCGCGACCAGTTGCAGGACACGCTGGCCCTGGCCTGGGCCGAGCCGCACACGCTGCGTGCGCAGATCCTGCTGTGTGCCTCGCGCCAGTTCGTGGCGGGCGACGTGCAGCACTGGTGGCATGCGCCGGGCGGTGCCGGCGTGCGCACGCACTTCAGTGACGACCTGCTGTGGCTGCCGCATGCCCTGCTGCACTACCTGCGCCACACCGGTGACGAGGCGGTGCTCGACGAGGTGGTGGGCTTCCTCGACGCTGCACCGCTGCCGCCCGGTGCCGAAGACCGCTACGACACCCCGGACACCAGCACCGAGCAGGCCAGCCTGTACGAGCACGCGGCGCGCACGCTCGACCGCAGCCTGCGCGTGGGTGTGCACGGCCTGCCGCTGATGGGCGCAGGTGACTGGAACGACGGCATGAACCGGGTGGGCACCGGTGGCCAGGGTGAAAGCGTGTGGCTGGCGTGGTTCCTGGCGCCGCTGGTGGCCGGCATGCTGCCGCTGGCAAAGGCGCGTGGCGAGCATGACCGCGCCACGGCCTGGGCAAAGGCGGCACTGGGATGGCGTGCGGCGCTGCAAGGCCCGGCCTGGGACGGCGACTGGTACACCCGCGCATTTTTCGACGATGGCACGCCGCTGGGGTCACACACCCGGGTCGAAGCCAAGATCGACCTGATCGCCCAGGCCTGGGCAGTGCTGTCGGAAGCGGCGCCGGTGGCGCGCCAGCAGCAGGCGATGGCGGCCGTGCAGGCGCGGCTGGTCGACGGCAACATGGGCCTGCTGCGCCTGCTGCACCCGCCGCTGGCCCATGCGGTGCCCAGCGCCGGCTACATCCAGGCCTACCCGCCCGGTGTGCGCGAGAACGGCGGGCAGTACAACCATGCGGCAGTGTGGGCGCTGATGGCCCAAGCAGCGCTGCAGGCGCGTGGCCAGGCCCCGGCGGGTGACAAGCCCTATGACTGGTTCACCTGGATCAGCCCGGCCCACCGCAGCGCCCACCCGGTGCATGGCCCGGTGTACGGCCTGGAGCCCTATGCAGTGGCCGGCGATGTATATGCCCATGCGCCCTATCTCGGGCGCGGTGGCTGGAGCTGGTATACCGGCGCGGCGGCCTGGCTGCACCGGGCGGCGGTGGAATCGATCTTCGGCCTGGATCTGCAGGCCGACACCCTGTGCCTGCGGCCCAGCCTGCCGGCGCATTGGCCACAGGCCACGCTGAACCTGCGCCGCGACGGCCAGCACATGCAGTTCCTGCTGCGGCGCGAGGGAGACGGCCAGCTGCTGCCAGCCGGCGCGCAGAAACTGGCCGTGGGTGAAGCGCTGGCCTGGTCCACGCTGGCCGATGACAGCTGCTTCGTGGTGACGCTGCCGGCTGCAGGGCCGGCCGGCAAGATGGGCCTGGCACCCGCCGGCAGCATCGGCGTGGCGCCTGTCGACAGCATCGGCTAGCCGTCAGCACACAGGACCAGCAGACAGTGACCAGCAGGCAGCAACCAGCAAACAGCCGGCTGCGCCGGCTGCCTTGTTTCGCTCAGCGCGCCGGGATCAGCCCGCTGTCGTCCGAAAGCACGATTTCGACTCGGCGGTTCATCTGCCGGCCGCCGGCGTCGGCATTGCCGGCCACCGGGTAGGCCTCGCCGAAACCCACCGTGCTGATGCGCCCGGCACCCACGCCGGCACCCACCAGCGCAGCACGCACCGCATCGGCGCGCCTGGCAGACAGCGCCAGGTTGTGGTCGGCGGCACCTGTGCTGTCGGTGAAGCCCTCGATCAGCGCGCGGCGCATCGGGTAGGCCTGCAGAAACGTGACGAGCTTGTCCATGCTGCGCTGGCCACCGGGGCGGATCTCGGCCTGGTCGGTGTCGAACAGCACGTCGCCGATGGTCACCACCATGCCGCGGTCGGTCTGGCGTGCGTCCATCTCCTTGAGCTGTCGGGCCAGCGCGTCGGCGCGGCGTTCGGCCTCGCCTGCCTGCAGCTGCGAGGCGCTGGCCTGGCGCTGTGCGGCCTGGGCGTCGCGCTGGGCAGCTTCGGCGTTGCGCTGCGCCATTTGCGCGTCGCGCTGCGCGGCGGCCGCGCTGCGCTGGGCGCTGTCGGCCTCCTGCGTGCGGGCGGCCAGGCGCGACGCCCAGGCCGCACAGCGCCAGGCCAGCGCCTCGCAGCTGCAGGCAGGCGAGGCCGAACGCCGCGCCGACGCGCTGGCCCG